>DAORAG010000533.1:0-2192 GCA_035344095.1 Cyclobacteriaceae bacterium
CACTGGTTGACTGGAAGGTAAGCAATGAGCCATCGAAACTCCAATAAGCCTCAGCGTTGTCACCACCAAAAGTGAGCTTCTTAATATTTTTCAAATGCTTCTCATCCTGGTAGCGAAGCGTGTCAACTGTCGTTGACTCCTCAGTTTCCTGTGTAGTCTTTTGCATGCATGAAACCCCCAAAATGAAGGCCAGGATGACGATTAAAAATCTCATGTGTTATCGCTTGAAGTAGTAATTTTGTCTGCTCAATTTCGAGTGCCAAATTTAACATTAAAGCCTTGCAATACTCAACATCAAAACTCCTCCTGACACGATTCTTACCTCTCATTTTTCTGGCAACTGTATTCGCTTGCCAGTCAAAAGAAAAGTCAACAGCCGATTGGAGTATTTCCTTGAAAGATGACGTTACTTTTTTAGCAAGTGACGAGCTTGAAGGACGCAAGACCGGAACAGAAGGCGAACAAAAGGCGGCTCAATATATCGTCAATCGATTTACCACCATCGGACTTAAACCTGCGGGGACAGAAGGCTTCTATCAGCAGTACGAAGTTACACCATCTCAAAATCCGCATGAGATGCCTACGGTCGGTGAAGGTGGTGATTCGCTCACAATCAAATCGAAAAATGTAATCGGCTACATCGATAACCCGAGCGATGAAATTGTCATTATTGGAGCACACTATGACCACCTTGGCTATGGAGGAGTGAGCTCGTTATTCCGTGGAGACTCTGCGCAGGTTCACAATGGTGCAGATGATAATGCAAGTGGCGTTGCCGTGATGATCCAGTTGGCGGAAAGACTGAAGTCAAAAAAGATGAACAGAGACGTCTTGTTCATCGCGTTCAGCGGTGAAGAAGAGGGTCTATGGGGCTCAAATTATTTCGCAAAGAATTCAACAATAGACCTTGGAAAAGTAACAGGCATGATCAACCTTGATATGGTCGGCAGACTTGATGAACAACGAGGCTTGGCCATCCATGGTGTTGGCACCTCTCCATCCTGGCCTGATATGATAAATAAAGCCAATACTGACAGCTTGCGCCTGGTGTTTCGAGAATCGGGAGTCGGACCATCTGATCATACATCCTTTTATTTGCAGGACTTGCCCGTGCTTCATTTCTTCACTGGCCAACATGCCGACTATCACAAGCCGGGCGATGATGCAGAAAAGCTCAATTACGAGGGGATGGTAAAAGTGGCCGAAATGATTGAACGAATTGCGGCCGGTCTTGACGAAAGTGAGAAGCTTGCTTTCACAAAAACAAAAGACGAATCGAACGACACGCCTCGATTTACTGTGTCACTGGGCGTAGTTCCTGACTATCTCTTTGGTGGAAAGGGAATGAGAATAGATGGCATTAGCGAAGGCAAACCAGCCCAGGCTGCAGGCCTCCAGAAAGGCGATATCGTTGTGAAACTGGGAGACAACGAGGTGGTAGACATGATGAGTTACATGAAGGCCCTTTCCACGTTTGAAAAAGGTAATGAGACAACGGTGGTCGTAAAACGAGGTGACGAGGAATTAGAAGTACCACTTAAGTTTTTCTAAACCAAGCAAGATTCCTGGTAAAATGTTCTCTGGTACTATGGCCATAAGCCAATAGGTATTAATTTGCTGCCTGATGGATAGTTTTGTTGTATCGGCCAGAAAATACCGTCCTCTTGGATTTGATGAAGTTGTAGGTCAGGATCATATCACTACCACGCTTAAGAATGCCATTGACAACAACAAATTGGCTCAGGCTTTGTTGTTTTGCGGCCCTCGTGGAGTAGGTAAAACTACTTGTGCCAGAATTGTTGCACGAATGATCAACGGCTTTGAAGAAAAAGCCGAAACCAATACGCTTAACATTTTTGAACTCGATGCGGCCTCAAACAACTCTGTTGAGGACATCAGGAACCTGATCGATCAGGTAAGGTACCCACCTCAATTCGGTAAGTACAAAGTCTATATCATAGACGAGGTTCACATGCTTTCAAATGCAGCCTTCAATGCATTTTTGAAAACATTGGAGGAGCCACCAAGCTACGCCATTTTCATTTTGGCGACCACGGAAAAGCACAAAGTAATCCCAACCATTCTCTCCCGATGCCAGATTTTTGACTTTAACAGAATTCAGGTGTCGGATATCAGCAGACAGCTGAAAAAAATTGCCGACAGGGAAAAAATCAAGGTTGAAGATGAAGCAT
>DAORAG010000534.1:0-2191 GCA_035344095.1 Cyclobacteriaceae bacterium
ACCTCCGTAGCTCACTGATGCCATGTCAAGGCGAAGGACCTCCGCGTTAGATGTAATCTTGCTGACGGCTCCTTTTGTGCTGTTGGCTTCGTTCACAGTCCAGTCCTCATTATAGGCAATCGCTCCCGATGAAGTTACCCAAAGGTTGCCATCGGCATCGGATACAATACCGTTGGGGTTGTCGCCCACGGTTATGGTTTCTCCGACTTCATCGGTGTTTGAATTGATGATCACCACCGTGTTGTCGAAGCCATAGCCACCGTTGTTGGTTACATATACCAGGTTATTCACCTTCAGCATTCTGTTGGCACCCTGACCTGTCGGGATACTTTTGGTTACCTCGTTTGTAGAAAGGTCAATCACTTTTACCGTTCCGGTCACTCCGTCTGCTCCCCAGTCGGAGACGTACCCTTTCGTAGATGAGATGCCAAGAAAGTAGCGTGGGTTTTCTATTTCATCGGTGATGGTGGCTATTGAAGTGTAATCATCGGCATCAATTACTTCAATCTTGGATGACCCTTGTACGATGATGTAGGCTTTGCCTTCGAAAACGGTCAGCGATTGTGCCTGGATGCCGAGTGGTCTGCCGTTTGCTGAGGCAAAGACGTTGTTGGTCACCTTGTTGGTTTCGCGATCATAAAATGAAAGAGATGCATTTTCATTGGGAAAGCCACCTTCATTGAGTATGAAGAACCCCTCTTCTCCCGGTTTGGCTACGTTAGGATCATCGCTACAGGATTGTATCAACACAGTGGCGAACAAGGAAATGATGACGAGTAGCTTTCTGTAGTGCGTATTCATGTTATTTGGAGTTTCTAGTTGAATTGAATTTTTAATCCTGCTTTGAAGTTTATTCCGGGCAAAGGATATCCGGGGCGACCAACATAAGCCACATCGAGCAGGTTATTGATCTCCCCCGTTATCGAGAGTCTGAGGTTGTTGGATGCAAGCGTTCTGGCCAGCCAAACATTGGTGATCAGGTAGTCATCAACAATATTGAAAGGCGTGTTGTCGCTGTCGTTGTATTGTTGACCCGTGTATGAATTGACTATACGAAGGCTATACTTTTTCCAGTCTGCTTCGAGTGTTATGCTGCCCTCATGCATCGGTGTAAGCAGAAGCTGCTTGTCTTTTTCATTTGGATTTCCACTTTCATAAATGTCCACGTTAGTTGACTTTGTGAAGCTGTACAATCCAGATGCAGTTGTGTGTACTGAGCCGATGTCTGTGGCGAAAGAGGCCTGGGCTTCCACCCCTCTTGACCAGACCTTCTTGATATTCTGAGGTGACCAGATTTGTCCCGTCCCAGGAGTCCACTGTATCCAGTCATCAACCCAATTGCTGAAGGCTACAACTTTGAATGACAATTTATTGTAAGTATACCCCGCTCCGGTCTCTGCGCTCAGCGAAGTTTCGGTTTTCAGGTCAGCGTTGCCCTCAGCACCTGCTCCCACCCAGTAGAGGTCATTGAAATTGGGGATACGGTAGTTGCGAGAAAAGTTGCCGAACAGGTTCATGCTCTCTTTGATGTTGTACTTGGCAGAAATGGTTGGAGAGAACGGCATGGCATCACCGTTGACAAACTCCTCCCGACCAGAGAGAGCAAATTCCCATTGCTGAAATGGCGTAAACTTATGAGCGCCAAAAAAGGCGATCCTATTCCGATGAGGAATTGTGCCACCAAATGCATCCACTACTCCTTCTTCCCAGATGTGTTGTACTCCATAGGTTGCTTGAGATTTTCTACTGATGTAGAAGTTCGCTTCCACATTTTGGATTATACTGTTATAGGTATTAAGTGAAAATTCGTTAAGTACAGGATCTGCGTAATCCAGTGTCTGCCGCACGTAGGCCGCTTGATAGTTGATATCGTAGTGCTGTTTGGCAAAATTCCAACCCACAATAGCGCGGTAGAACTCATTCGCTTCAGTGGCCTCGGAGGCACGGGCAATACCTGTTGGATTGGGGACTTCCGTGTCGCTGTTTTGGTACCAGAACTTTAGTGAGAAAATTCCAAGATGGCTGGACTGCCAATGTAGCTGTTGGAGCAGTCCGCGTTGTTTAAACGAAGCGTGCTCTCTGCGCTGCACTCGCGGAGGATTGAAACTTCGATTGGTGAATTTGAAATCGTTGTCGGACTCGTTGACAAACACCTTTGTAGATGAGCCCACATTTTCATTGCTCAGCTGGA
>DAORAG010000535.1:0-2177 GCA_035344095.1 Cyclobacteriaceae bacterium
AAGAAATAACTTCGGCTGTGCAACGGCATCAACTGGATATGGTGCAGTTGCACGGTGACGAAACGATCGAGCTTTGCCGAAAGCTCAAATCACAGGTCCAGGTGATAAAAGTTTTCTCTGTAGATCACGCTTTCGACTTTGGTATCGTCAAACCCTTTGAAGCCGTAGTGGACTATTTTCTTTTTGATACCAAAGGAGCACAGCGCGGTGGCAACGGGATATCATTTGATTGGCGGTTGCTGAATGATTACCAGGGCAGCATTCCCTTTTTTTTAAGTGGAGGGATCAGCATCGAAAACATCGGCAAAGTAGCCGCAATAGATCATCCGCTTTTGTTTGCCATCGATGTGAACAGTGGAGTCGAAATCGAGCCGGGGATTAAGGATCTCGAGAAATTCAACACGATAAGAAATTTAATGAAGTCAATATGAACTACCAGGTAGACGAAAGAGGGTATTATGGTCAATTCGGGGGAGCTTTTATTCCCGAAATGTTATATCCCAATGTCGAAGAATTGAGGAGCCGCTATCTTGAAATTATTTCTGGAGATGACTTCAGAAAGGAATTTCATCATTTGCTACGCACCTACGTAGGTCGGCCTACTCCATTGTACTTTGCTTCACGCCTTTCAGACAGGTACAACGCTAAAATTTTCCTGAAGCGGGAAGACCTGTGCCATACCGGAGCCCACAAAGTAAATAATACAGTGGGTCAGATCATTTTGGCAAAACATCTCGGCAAACAAAAAATTATTGCTGAAACTGGCGCTGGTCAGCACGGTGTGGCTACAGCAACGGTTTGTGCCCTTATGGGTTTGGAATGTGTGGTGTACATGGGCAAGCTGGATATGGACCGCCAACGTCCAAATGTGGAACGTATGAAAATACTTGGCGCTAAAGTGATTCCCGCAGAGAGTGGCAACATGACATTGAAGGATGCAACAAACGAAGCCATGAGACACTGGATCAACCATCCTGATGATACGCATTACATCATAGGTTCTGTGGTCGGACCCCATCCGTATCCCGATATGGTTGCGCGATTTCAGTCAGTGATCAGCGAAGAAATAAAAAATCAGCTGACATCCGAGATTGGCAACCCTTATCCTGATTACGTGATTGCCTGTGTCGGGGGTGGCAGCAATGCCGCAGGTGCATTTTATCATTATGTGGCGGACGAACATGTGAATTTGATCGGTGTCGAGGCGGCAGGAAAGGGGGTAGATACCGGTGAGTCGGCTGCAACGACCGCACTTGGAAAACCTGGAGTGCTACACGGTAGTAAAACGTTACTCATGCAAACAGACGATGGTCAGGTGATAGAACCTTATTCAATTTCAGCCGGACTGGATTATCCTGGAATTGGTCCCTTGCATGCGCATCTGTTTGAAACGGGAAGATGCACATTCTTGAATGCCACTGACGATGAGGCGATGGAAGCAGGAATACTACTGAGTCGCCTCGAGGGAATTATTCCAGCCATTGAGTCTGCCCATGCCATTGCCGCGCTTGGAAAGATGGACTTGAACAAAGAGGATGTCGTAGTTGTGAACCTCAGTGGGCGAGGTGACAAGGACCTGGAAACCTATATTCGATGGGGTAAATACTAAAGCCAAATAAATTTAACATTGATCAATAACCAAATGACCAGAAAATATCTTTTAATCGGACTGCTCTTTTGTTTTGCCTGCGCTGCAAAAAAAGACAAGGCGCTGGATGTTGAAGCCTACAAAGCGGGCATCGAAGAGTGGCATTCAAAAAGAGTGAACAACGACTTGAAAGGACCTCAAGGCTGGCTAAACCTGGCGGGGCTGTTTTGGCTCAATGAGGGATTCAACACATTTGGAAGTGGAGATAGCAATGACATTATTTTCCCTAAGGGAAAAATCGAGGAACAAGCTGGTACTTTTGTCGTGCAGAAGGGAGAGGTAACCTTGCAAGTGCAGCCCGGTGTCGAAATCAAAATCGACACAACGTTGGTTTCGAACCAGATAATATTCTCTGAAGATCTGGAAAACACGCCTGTGCTTAGACGCGGTTCGCTGGAATGGCTGGTGATCAGCCGCGGAGGGAAGCTGGCGGTCCGCCTTCGCGATCTGGACAGTGATGCAGTAAAAAATTTCCCTGGTGTAGAGCGATATCCAGTCGACCCAGCCTGGAGAATAGAAGGAAAGTTTC
>DAORAG010000536.1:0-2170 GCA_035344095.1 Cyclobacteriaceae bacterium
GGTATCAATGGCAGGCATGTCAATGGGCATAGAAAGCCAGGCATTGTCGGCACCTATCTGAAAAGCAGTGAGAATACCATTCAGAGGGCTGTCGAAATCAAATTGGTCAACAATTGGATTCTTAAAATCCCGTGGATTGGCGTGACTACTTATTGAGGAATAGACTTTTGCACAAAATGAATCCAGTAAATTGAAGACATGGTCTTTCTGCGGAAGATCATGAAACACAATTGACGCTTTGTCGCGCCCCATTCGCGAACTTTTACCTCCTGCCAATACCAACCCGTAGATGTCCGCCTGCTTGTCCAAGCTATCTTCTTTTGAAGTCTTTCTTCCCACCGCTTTTTTCCATCAACCTGACTTGTTCGATCGTGATGTCGTGGGACATGGCCTTGCACATGTCGTAAATGGTGAGTGCCGCCACCGAGGCAGCAGTCAGCGCTTCCATCTCCACCCCTGTTTTCGCGCTGATAGTTGTGGTGGTATTGATAAACACTTTTTCTCCTTTCAACTTTATGGATACCTGACAATCTTCCAAACCTATAGGATGACAAAGCGGAATCAGGGATGAAGTTTGTTTGGCTCCCATCACACCTGCGATGATCGCTGTCTGAAACACGGGGCCTTTCTTGGTGATGATATCATCACCCTTTAACAAGGCTGCGATTGCTTTTCCAATGTGAACAACCGCTTGAGCGCGCGCGACTCTCTTGGTTGTCTTCTTGGCTGACACATCAACCATTCTGGGATTTCCGGCCTTATCTAAGTGACTGAGTTTGGAAGCCATAATTAGTAACTTTACCTGTGTAGTTTCAAATTTATAAATATTCCATGGTTAGCGTTTCAGAAGCGTCTTCGATTGTCAATGTCCACCTTTATAAGTCATCTGCTGAAAATATTGAAGTGGCAGACTGTAGCAATAGGGTACTGGCTGAGGACATTCGTGCTGACCGCGACTTTCCTCCCTTCAATCGTGTCGCTATGGATGGTATTGCTATTCAGCATGTAAAATTTGGTGCTGGCAAAACTGACTTTGTCATTCAGGAAACTGCTGCGGCTGGCGAACCTCAAAAGAGTTTGAAAAGTGATGAAAATTGTATTGAGGTGATGACAGGTGCGCCATTGCCATTGAACACAGACACGGTGATCCGATATGAGGACATTGAAATACAAGATGGCATTGCCGCAGTACGGGAATCCACAATTGAAAAAGGTCAGAACATTCATCCGCAAGCCCAGGATGCAAAGAAAGGAGACGTGTTATTATCAAAGGGCATAAGGATATCTCCTGCTGAAGTGGCATTAATTGCCTCTGTTGGGAAGTCTCAGGTGGCAGTAAAACAACTGCCAAGAGTCGCGATAGTCTCAACTGGAAATGAATTGGTTGATGTAAACGAAATCCCTCAGCCTCATCAAATCAGAAGATCAAACAGCTATGCCTTGCAAGCTGCATTCCAGCGGCATGGCTGCACGAGCACACGATTTCATTTGCAAGATGATCAAGATGAGATCACAAACGGATTGAATAAAATCATTGAACAGCACGATGTGATCGTACTGTCCGGAGGGGTGTCAAAAGGGAAGTTCGACTACGTGCCAGATGCATTGAATAAGCTAGGTATTGAAAAACACTTCCATAAAGTGCGCCAGCGACCAGGAAAACCTTTTTGGTTTGGAAGCAGGAATAATAAAACAGTTTTTGCTCTGCCTGGCAATCCGGTTTCCACCTTCATGTGCTTTTACAGGTATATCGAACCATGGCTATTCAACAGCTTAGGTCTGTCTGCTCCTGAACAAAAAGCACAGCTGAATTCTGACTTTGAATTCAAGGATGACAACCTCACTTATTTTCTTCAGGTGGCACTCAAAAACAGTGACGGCAGGTTAATCGCAACGCCAATACCCGGTGGCGGCTCCGGAGATTTTGCAAACCTGAAAGATGTGAGTGCCTTTATGGAATTGCCGGAAGGAAAAAAAGTCTTCAAGAAAGGTGAGGTATACTCAGTCTATTCTTTTCGATGAATGTCCTCATCGCACCGGACAAATTCAAAGGCTCGCTTTCTGCAAAGGAAGTGTGTGATGTGATTTCGAGAGGAATAAAGTCAAAATTTCATCAAACAGAAATCATCAATATTCCTCTAGCGGATGGAGGTGAAGGGACCGCAGAAAT
>DAORAG010000537.1:0-2169 GCA_035344095.1 Cyclobacteriaceae bacterium
ATCCGCAGCAGCCATTTCAATTTGATTTTTCATATGGCTTTTTGCTCCGGTCTTCCCCTGCTTGAAAAGATTTAGTATTTCAGAGAAGTTCATATTGACATTAATTTTTTAAATATCGGTCAAATGGATAACTGTAGAAAATGACATTGAATTTAAACCGTTTTTGCCGACAATTATAATTTGGGCAGATGATTTTATAAGTACGTTTCTCAACTTTCCTCGAAATCATTCCAAGGGCATTTTTTAGCGACTATTGATTATTAATAAAGGTGATTTTGTGCCAAATTGTGACCCAACTTATCTAAACACCAATGCAACAGCTGAAGCTTCTGGTCCTGTCCCTGGTTTTATTCGCTGCCGTTTCATCATGCAAAAAAAGTGGACCGACCGCAGACTTAATCGTTTACAACGCTACGATCTGGACAGGAGCCCAAACAGCCCCTACCGCTGAGGCGCTTGCAGTAAAAGGAGACGTTATCCTTGCCGTAGGTTCCAATAAAGAGGTACTTGGATTACAAGGAGACAGCACGGAGATGATTGATGCCGATGGTCGGTTTATTACACCCGGATTTATCGACTGCCACGTTCACTTTCTCACAGGTGGTTTTAATTTATCATCTGTGCAGCTGCGAGATGCTAAAACGCCTGAAGAATTTGCAAAGAGAATTGCTGACTTCGCACAAACGCAAGAACCGGGCACGTGGATATTAGGAGGTGACTGGGACCATGAAAATTGGGGAGGCGAACTTCCCACCCGTGATTGGATCGATCAATACACGCCAGACCATCCTGTGTGGGTGACAAGGTTAGATGGTCACATGTCGTTGGCGAATACGGCAGCTTTGAAGGCGGCAGGTGTTACAGATGCAGTCAAACCGATTGCAGGAGGTACTATCGTTAGAGACGCTCGAGGAAAACTAACAGGCGTATTCAAGGACAAAGCCAGGCGCCTAGTGGATGAAAAAATTCCACCTCCTACCGATCAGCAGGTTGATAATGCCCTTCAAGCAGCCATGAATTACGTTGCTTCCAATGGCGTGACTTCGGTTCATCACATGGTTGGGTTCATGGATGCGCTGGAGAGAGCGAGGGCAAACAAAACCCTGATCACAAGGATATATGCGATGATGGCTATTAACCAATGGCAGGATCTGGAGGAGAAAATAAAACAAGAGGGCAAGGGAGACGAATGGTTAAAGATCGGAGGACTAAAAGGTTTCGTTGATGGCTCATTGGGCTCTCACACTGCAGCCTTTTTTGATCCTTACTCTGACGCTCCGATGGACTCGGGATTTTTTGTTAATAGCAAAGATCAGCTTTACGAATGGGTTTCCAACGCAGACAAAGCAAACCTGCAACTGGTGATACATGCTATTGGCGATAAGGCAATCAATACACTCCTCAACATTTATGAGCAAGTGGAAAAAGAAAATGGTGTGAAGGACAGGCGATACCGCATTGAACACGCGCAACATATCCGACCAGACGACTTCAACAGATTTAAATTACTCAATGTAATACCCAGTGTGCAGCCTTACCATGCAATCGATGATGGTCGATGGGCTGAGAAAGTCATTGGGGACAGAATTCAAACCACCTATGCATTCAAGTCGCTCTTTGATGCCGGTGCGAAAGTCGCGTTCGGCAGTGACTGGTTTGTGGCACCTCCTACTCCACTGGATGGAATTTATGCGGCCGTTACCCGAAGAACTTTGGATGGAGAAAATCCGGAAGGATGGGTGCCTGAACAAAAGGTAACCGTGGAACAAGCATTGACAGCCTACACAACCAATGCGGCTTATGCGTCCTTCGATGAAAATATTAAAGGATCACTGGAGGCCGGAAAACTCGCAGACTTTGTGATCATCAGCGATGACCTCACGAAAATTGCTCCTGAAAAGATTCGCGAGGCGAAAATCATAGAGACCTTCGTTGGAGGAAAGTCTGTCTTTAAAAGATAGGACGCTAAACTTTCTTATTGCGAGTAACATAATCATCAATGGGTCGTTAACCATTAGATCGAACTCTTTTGGCTTTAATGATCGCGGATAAAACCGGATTTCAGAAAATATTTCTTGAGCACTACGCTCATCTCTTTCAAACTGCATTTCGAATGCTGAGGGATAGAATGAGTGCAGAAGATATCGTGCAGGATGTATTCGCAAAGTT
>DAORAG010000538.1:0-2168 GCA_035344095.1 Cyclobacteriaceae bacterium
GACTCAAAAGCCTGTCTCACAGATTTGTCGGTCATCTTCTCTACCAACTTACCAGCAAGTAACATTGAGCCTGCTTCCTCTTGATTGAACATAACGGGTGGAAGGTGATAGCCATCGACAATGAAATAACCTTTACCAGCCTCTGAACCAATAGGCACACCTGCCTCCATCAACGCTTTGATATCCCGGTAGACGGTACGAAGCGAAATCTCAAAACGGTCAGCCACTTCTTCCGCCTTCACAATGCGTTTGGTTTGCAGTTGAATAAGAATAGCGGTAAGTCGGTCAATTCTGTTCATCGAATTCCGTGATAGTAGGTAGTGCAATTTACCAGATCGAACTCAATTTTCATTCGATCACACGATGAACTCCGCGGGCTGTTTTTACGGGATAAATTTCAGGTTCGATACCGAACCGGTTTTTGTATTGCGAATACACGAACTCAGAAAAGGCGCTTTGTTGATCTCTCGCAACCAAATTGATGGTGCAACCCCCAAAGCCACCCCCCATCATACGGGAACCGATCAAACCAAAATCCTTCGCGAGATCTACCAGGTAGTCAGTTTCCACACATGAAACTTCGTAACGTTGGCTAAGTCCCTGGTGGCTGGCATACATCAATTGGCCAAAAGCCTCCAGGTCGTCATTTACTAAAAACTCAGCTCCTCTCCTCACACGCTCCATCTCCTGTAACACATATTCACATCGACTAAAGGTAATCTCATCCATCTCGGCCCGAATCTCTCCTAATTGCTTCAGCGTGACATCCCGAAGAGAATTAACCTGTCCGTATCGCCTATTGAGAATTTTGACGCCCTCCTCACAGGATTTCCTTCGGTCGTTATAAGCAGTGTCTACCAAGCTGTGTTTTACTTTCGAGTCCACCAGAAGGATGCTAAATATCTCTTGCCTGAAAGGAATGAGCTGATGCTCCATTGAACGGCAATCTAGAAGAAGCAAATGGTCCGGTTCTGAAAACAGTGAGGCGTATTGATCCATGATCCCACACTTCACACCGGCAAACTCGTGCTCAGCAAACTGCGCTATCTCCGCGATTTCCTTCCGTGTGAGATTGAGATCGAAAATTTCATTAAGCGAAAAGGCAAAACCACAACACAAAGCCGCAGAGGATGAAAGACCGGCCCCTCCAGGAATGTCTCCTCCAAAAACACAGTTCACACCACCAACTTCCTTTCCACGATTCTTTATTCCCTGAACTACGCCCTTGAGGTATGTTAACCATCCTTTTTCTGGAACGAGTTCATTGATTTTGAAAGTCCGTGATTGGTTAAGATCAAAGGCAGTAATTGAAAAATAATCTGTGCCGTTGGCCGAAATGACAAATTGTATTCTTTTGTCAATTGCAGCTGGCATCACTTGACCAAGGTTATAGTCGAGATGCTCTCCCAGTAAATTAATACGACCAGGAGCGTTAACTACGATTGGCTCACCCTGATACTTTTCTCTGAAAACCGAGAGCAGCATACCAAAGCGCTATGATTTTTTGAAACTCCAACCCAGGCTACCCAACAATACGAGCAGCAATAGCCATGAGGAAGCGAGCACAACTTTGTCTCCAATCACATAGGCAGAAGGTTCAAATCGGAATTCTATGACATGTTTGCCCGCAGGAACCTCCAGCGCACGAAGGACATAGTCCGCTCGCAATATTTTAGCTTCATTGCCATCGATGGTCGCCTTCCATCCTTTGGGATAGTAAATCTCAGAAAATACAGCAAGGCCATTGGACGCTGACTCTGATTCATATTTCAAATAAGGGGGTTGCATCTCTTTGAGTTCAATGCGCGCAGCGCTATCGTAGCCAAATTTCTCCATCTGGAATTTCGAATTGTCAATCACCGCAGCTGTGCGCGTGTTGATGTCGCAGACTTTTGCAAGTTCTTCAGTCGGTGAACTCACATTCATGAGCTGACTAACGAACCACGCATTGCCGTTGGCTGCGGGATTGTCGATGATATTGTTCTTGTCTGGTCCGAACACGATGTACTTCGTATTGAGCATATTCAGCACACCGTATTTATTAAAGTCCAACCCACCGGTCTGTGCATCTGCAATAAACTCATCCGTTTCTCTACTCAAACACGAGTCATACAAATCCTGATACCTCCGGATTTTAGCCCCGTGATAACCTCCAAGTGAGTTGTGGA
>DAORAG010000539.1:0-2155 GCA_035344095.1 Cyclobacteriaceae bacterium
CAGGATTATCCACTGAAAATTTCTCCGATAATACTTTTTCAGGGTCGACTAAGTATGTTAGATAAAGTGATTAGAGTGTTTATCAGTTCCACCTTTAAAGATATGGAGGAGGAGCACCGAATACTCCATAGTGACTGTGTTAATGGCCGACTTCGACGGTTGTGTGAATCTGCAGGTTTTCAATTTCAGTTTATCGACCTGCGGTGGGGAATCTCTCAGGAAGCTGGTTGGGATCAGCGTACAGAAAAATTATGCCTAGAAGAAATTGATCGTTGTCGCGATGTTTCTCCCCGTCCAAATTTTTTAGCTTTGGTGGGTCAGCGTTATGGCTGGCGTCCACTACCTATAGAACTTAATGAATCAGATTGGCCCTTAGTGTTGGCTGAAGCAGACCAAAACAGAGCGCTTGTAGAAGAGTGGTATTTACCAGACTGGAATAATAATCCATTCGTTTATCGTCTGCGCCCGAGACTTTCAGAGGAAGAACAAACTGCGAAAATATGGTGCAATATAGAAGCCAAGCTACAAGGAGTTATTTTGAAATGTTTAGAAAAATATCCCGATCAAGTCTCTAATGCCATAAAACTTTCAAAAATATCTCTAACAGAAAAGGAAATTCTACGGGGTGGAGAAAATACCGAGCAGGAAGGGTGGCAGGCTTTCGCCTATCGTCGTTCTGTTTGGCAAGGTAATTCCGGCAACCCAAATCTCTCTTTTATGGACACGGATTCTTCCGGTCAGCCTGATAAAGAATCTGAGGGAAAGATAAATGATCTTTGGTGTCGTCTGGACTGCAACGAGAAAATTGTAACCAGATCCTTTCAAGTAAAAACTGATAATGAAAAACTTGATCCGAGGTATTTGGAGTTATTTGGAGAATCGGTATATGTTGATTTGGCCGGGGCCATAATCAAACAGTTAGAAGTGTTCGATAAGCGAAACGCCTTACAACGTGAAATTGAAGCTCATCAAGATTTTGCAAAAAGAAGGCTCAAAAATTTTGTGTCCAGATCGACTGATGAAAAGCGTTTATTGACTTATCTTTCCTCTCCAACCGAGAAAACTCCACTCATTATCGCTGCCCCCTCCGGGGGTGGTAAAACAGCACTATTAGCCCAAGCGGAACGATTGGCGAAAGAATCCATGCCTGAATCAATCGTAGTAACCCGCTTCATAGGCACATCGGGTGACTCCTCTGCTATTGCAACGCTGTTGCGCTCTATTCACCTACAGGTATCAGGAGTAACGGGATCTAGTATATTAGATGCCGAATTTGATAAAGAACCGGCGAGAATGTTGGGGGAGACTTTAAAACAGGGATCTGCTGAAAAACCAGTGCTGATACTGTTAGATGCTCTCGATCAGCTTTCCAGAGAAGACAACGGACATCTTTGTGGATGGTTGCCAAGTCGGTTGCCAAAACATTCTCGTCTTATTGTTACGATGATGAGTGAGGAACCAGACGGTAACTATTCCGAGATTTTTAAACATCTTTCTAAACGACTCCCAAAGGGATCAATTACCTTTTTGGATGTAATGGAGGATGAGGATTTACAAATCATGTTTGAGCGTTGGCTCTCCTGCTATAAAAGAACCGTTACGGAGGAACAGAAAGTGTTGGTTGCCCGGGCGATTGCCAACTGCCCCCGCCCACTTTTTGTCAGATTGCTAGCGGAAATTACACGAGAATGGTGGGTCGACGATCTTCCAGATACGCTACCTAAAGGTATTCAGGAGGCAGTAGCCACACTGTTAACCGAACTTGAGAGCAATACTCGTCATGGGCGAACTCTTGTAGCAGAGGTCTTAGCAAAATTGTCGGCCTCGCGTAGCGGACTTACCGAGGCAGAATTGGTGGAGCTTCTAGGGCGAAACAAGAATATACTCGAAGATTTTCGTTTGCGTAGTCGTAGTCGACATGAATTTGAGGATAAAAAGTTCGGGCTACCTCCTATCATCTGGTCGCGGCTCCTGATTGATCTCGACCTATTTCTAGGTCAAACAAGCGCCAATGGTGTAAGTTTATTGGGGTTCTATCACCGTCAATTGGAATTTGCTGTAAATGAGCGATATAGAACTGAGATAGCAGCAGCAGCAGAAAGTCTCGCGGACTTTTTTGAAGAGCAGTCGCCTTGGCTTACCGGAAGTACAAATC
>DAORAG010000540.1:0-2135 GCA_035344095.1 Cyclobacteriaceae bacterium
CATCCCCAGCCTACCGATGGAGACAACGCCAAAGACTGAGGAAGAGAACAAGGATTGATTCTGACTACTTAATCAACTTTCCATTTTCCACCCACACCTCATCTCCCACTTTCACCGTGGCATCAGTGAAGAAGTTCCAACGTACGTAACCTCCTGTTACATTACCTCCAAGTTCAGTATTGTCTCCTAATGACAAGCGAACAACGCCAGCACCATATCCATAATAAGGAATCCATGGATTAGTATCAGGAATTGCGAGCAAAGGGTTAAAGCCAAGCGCAAACTCACGGAAAGCCTTGGCCGCTTCACCACCGCCCTCTATCTCCGCCTGTACCGATTCAAGATTGCTATCAGCATTGACATCTGTGATCTTGCCGCCAGAAATTGTGATCACTACACCACTTGCCATTTGACCATTCCAAAGGGCATCGGGAAAAGCAATTGTACCTTCAACAGACTCCTCGATCGGGGCCACCCGAATAGCACCTGCAGGCAACTCAACTTCTCTATCAATCAATGTCCTCGCATCCTTCATGTGAGCAAGCGCAGCATTGCCATCTTGTTTTGTGACTTGCCTGTCTCCTATTTGAAATTTGATATCTGTACCTGCTGGCGTGGTTACCTGTATCCATTTTCCGCGCATCGCTTCTTCAAATTGCTTCTGCTTTTCAGCAAGGGCTTTATAATCGGTATCAAAAAGAACGTGTTGATAGAATTGGTCAACAGCAGAGTCTGGCTCGAACAGTTTTCCATTTAAGTCATAGGCCCCTTGCCAGTGAAAGTGGATTGTTCGGCCACTTCCCCTCTTCAGCACTTTCTGCATCCCATCATAAACAATATCGACCGGTGTCGGGCCAGGCAACATGATTCCCAGATCAACCTCCATCATGTAGTTGGCCAGCTCTTCACCTGCCCTGTTCTGCAGCCCCATCACAAAATCCGTATTCCATTCCGGGTTTGCAGACTTCCCTAAACTTTCAGTACCAAGGTATTTCGCATCTCGCCCCTCGATCTCTTCTTTCAAGTAACCCACAAGAGGATCGAAACGGCCCGGATCGGTTACAATTAACACACGCTCGCCAGCCTGCACGTCCGCCTGGCTTATGATCTTGGCAGCAATTCTTTCAAAGTCAAGACCACCCTTGTCATCGCCAGTCTCCTTCGGGGGATTACATGAAATCCAAAGTAGAGAAGTTAAAATCAGTAAATATCTCATTGTAGCTTTTTTTCTGTATGCAAATTAATAATTCCTATCCGAGTATGATAGTCAGTCTTTCGTTATCAGTCCTTTGATCATCTCGGTTGAATATTGACCGAAGTAAGGTCCTACCCAATTCAATATTCTCACCTCTTCATCATCACTGCTACGGTAGTGTTCATCTGCGGTAATGTACCCTGTGTAGTCACCATTAAAACTGGTGACGACTAAATTCAATCCATTGGTCCTGGCGAGTTCTTCCAGCTTCTGCCTGACGAATAACTCACCGGAAAAATCACAAGGCATTCCCAGGTAAACAACATTGCCCAATTGAAGGTAGGTAATCTCCCCTTGCAGGGGCTTACTCACCATTTTAAAAAGCCAATCCCTTACACGAAGGGAATTTGTAATCCTCAACTGCGAACTGCCGAACTCAATTGGAATTCGTCCGGTTTTAATTTGAGGGGGCGATGCTATTTCTTGTTCCGTCTTTCCACTAATGAAATTGGCCATAAGTTTACCAGCCCGTTCAACGAGCTCAAAATCATAGGTATCGGATAGTCCCCGGAAACGCTGACTTCCAACCATCCCTGACATGTATTGAGTGAAGTCATAAGTTGAAGACAACTCCTTTTGTAATGCACCAGGAAAATCACCGGACAAGGCAGTAAACCTTTTGGCGACAAAGGTGGGGTGCGCGCCCAATACGACTTGAATTGCCTTCTTGCCATCCTCCCGCTTTACCACCAAGCCTCTGAATTTTGAATCCACGGGAGCATGGCGGTCAATTCGGTTAGAGATATAATTTCTTATGTCCTTTTCCCAGTAGGTAATATCGCTCTTGACAGCATTTCTACTGGCTAGCTTAAGGTGCAATACCGCTTTCTCAGCGAGGTCGTTCACATAAACTTCATCGTAGCTGCCCATAAGTATCTGA
>DAORAG010000541.1:0-2113 GCA_035344095.1 Cyclobacteriaceae bacterium
CAGCCAGCGGAACTGAAAGCACATTGTTCTTGGTTGCGGTCATAATTTCAACACTAGCGGTCATCCCTGGCCTGAACGGGTAACGGTTGCCGGACTTGAGCAAATCTTCATATGAAGAGCGAAGGATTAGGATTCGAACTTCGAATTCCGTAATCGCGTCTGCTGAAAGCTTTTCCTTTGCTGTGTTGGCGATATTAGTCACCACACCTTTAAATACCTTATCGACATTGCTATACGCATCCACTTCTATGATCACTGTATCGTTGAGGTGAACCCGAACGATATCATTTTCATTCACATCTACCCTTACCTCCATAATATTGAGGTCTGCAATTCTTAACATCTCGGTGCCGGCCATTTGTGCCGTACCCACTACCCTCTCGCCTTTTTTAACATTAAGTTTCGAAATCACGCCTTGCATTGGAGCAGACACAGTAGTTCGTCTCACGTTCTCCCTTGATTCTCTCACACTCGCCTCGGTACTTCTTACAATGTATTTGGCCGCCTCAAGTGATTGCTTGGCAGACTCGAGATCGTTTTTGGCAATTTTGAAGTTTTGTTGTGCCAGTTGCCACTCAGCTTCTGAGATTACCTTTTCATTCCAAAGCTGTTGTTGCCTGTTGAATTCTTGTTCTGCGCGAATGAACGTAGCCTCGGATCTGGATAAGGCGGCTTTTGCGGACTCGACATTGGCCCTTTGTTGGTTGAGCGTAGCCTCGGATCTTTCCAATTGGCTTAGCCATACATCAGGCCTGATTTTTACCAAAACCTCACCTTGTTTTACTGAATCACCGTCTTCGACATGCAACTCGATAATCTCGCCAGAAACTTCGGGAGCCAATTTTACTTCCGTAACGGGTTGAACTGTACCAGACGCACTTACTTTCTCGGTAATAGATGTCTTTTTGGCGTTCGCGAATTCAACCTCGATCTCTTTACCCTTTCCAATCCAACCCTGAGACTTAGCGATTACCAGGAATATAATAATTAGAACAACCGCCCCGATGAGGGAATATATCAGACTGTTCGATTTTTTCTTCTGTTTTGCCATTAGTTATAAAACGATAAGGAGATTAGTAATCGATGGGTTTACCCTGGTAAAAATCAAGAATCTTCTTTTTGAAGACGAAATTGTATTTAGCTCGAGCGAGGTCAGATTTTGATTGGAATAAATCGTTTTCTGATATCTGGTATTCAAAATAACTCAACCCGCCTAACTCAAATCTTTGCTTTGCCATACGATAAGCTTCTTCCCTTGCATTTACCTGCTTTAATGAGGCCGAAAAACTTTTGGAAGCCGCCAACGCATCGTTGTAGGCAGTTTCAATTGTCTGCCTCAGCGTATTTTTTGTCTGCTGCTCATTAATAGAAGCTATTTCGTGATTGATCGCAGCCCGCTGTACACTCGATCTGCTTTGCCATCCATTGAAAATGGGAATAGACAAAGAGAGGTTCACTTGTTTGAAAAGGTTGTCTTGCAATTGATCGCGTTGACCATAGCCTTCGGATACCACCTGTGTTACGGGCTGCAAACCAAACACCGGATAGGCGGTGCCCGCCACATTTACACTTCCCACCGGGTCAGCTGTGGGGGCGGTTCCAACAATTGTTGTTAACGGTACATCTGAAGCACTTGAATAATTAGATGCTGCGGAGCCATTAAGACTCAGCCGAGGATAGAGATTGCCTTTGCTGGCTTTCAAACCTAAAACTGCACTTTCAACTTTCAGACTTGCACTCCGGATCTCTGGCATACTCTGCAGTGCGATGTCATAGACCTGATCGGGGCTGTCTTCGATAATAAGATCCTCAGCCTGAAGTTCAGGAACCTGCACTCTCATCGGTGTTGAGCCGGGTAATTGCATCGCTTGCTTCAACTGAAGTAAGGAGAGGTTGAGTGCATTTTCCTGGTTGATCAAATTTACTTCGTTGGTGGCTACCTGCGCCTCCTGATTCAATTCATCTGCTTTTGGTAATCCCCCGACTGCCACTTGTTTTTTAATCCGCTCCAGCTGCTGTTGACTTGAGTTGAGTTGATAACGCGCGTTGTCATAGAGCTCCTGATTGAAAATCACATTAACATAAAGAGTGACCACATTAATAATCACATCAT
>DAORAG010000542.1:0-2110 GCA_035344095.1 Cyclobacteriaceae bacterium
TCTGATAAAAACACTGCAGTCAGACTTCAACAAGCAGACCGTTAATAAGATTGTCGCTTATATCGGTGATGACCCTGCCCGTTTCAAAACCCTGGTAGACGCTTTTATGGAGGGGCACTACCGCACCACCCAGCGAGCAGCCTGGCCGCTCAGTTACTGCGTAGCGGCCCACCCCCAACTCATAAAACCACACCTGAAGAAGATCATCCAGAACCTGAACACACCAGGCATTCACGATGCCGTGAAAAGGAATACTGTGCGCTTCCTTCAGTTCATAGAAATCCCAAAGTCGTTGCACGGCATCACCTTGGATGCCTGCTTTCCCTTATTGGAAAATAAAAAAGAGCCGGTTGCCATACGGGTATTTGCCATGACGGTTTTGGCGAACCTGGCTGAACAATACCCTGAAATCAAAGGCGAACTAATTACTGTGATCGAAGACCAAATGCCGTATGGCAGTGCGGGATTCGTGAGTCGCGGAAAGAAGATATTGAAGAAGCTGAGGGCTTAACTGTTAATCGTCCGCGTGAGTGTGGAAATCAGCTCATCGGCATGTGCTTTGTCCTCAGGTGCAGCCAGGCGTCTGTAGTTCATTAGCGATAAGATCGCATTCTCAATCTCTTTGCTCATGGCCAATGTAAGGCCGAGGTTAAAATGACTGTTTGGAAACTCTGGTGCAATCTCGATGGAGATCTCATAGTGCACCTTTGCTAATTGGAAATTACCCACCTCAGCATACAGGTTAGCCAGGTTGTAATGCGATTCGAAATGACGCGGCTCTTCCTTCAGTGAAAGTGTGAAGCAATCAATGGCCTTGCTGTAGTTCTTCTCCTCAGATTCAAGAATCCCCAGATTGCAATAGGCATCAGCTTTTGAGTCATTCTCCTCAATTGCCTTTTTATAAAAGTCTTTGGCGCGCTTATCCTGTGATTCATCCAGCAAAAGTGCCTCTTCAAAAGTGGTGAGTTGATTAAGCTTGACGAGTTTGCCACGAGTAAAGAGCGGGAGTTGCCCTGGTTTGCTTGAGCCGGTGGTCTTCTTCCTGCGTACGGGCTTGAACCCGAACTTTTCAGGAGTCTGGATAGGAAACTTGATCACCTTTGCCACGGGGCAAAGATAGTGCATTTACGCTAATATTCTGTCAATGGGGGTGTTAGCTCGCCTTGCGCTTGGCTGTTTTGGTGGTCTTGGCTTTCTTCGCTTCCTTCTGACTTGCCCCCTTTGCTTTCTCCATCGGCTTCTTCTTAGCCTGGTCGATACTTGCCTTCAACGCAGTCATGATGTCAACCACTTCTGGTTCTTCTTCCGCCACTGTCACGATTTCTTTGCCTGCGATCTTGGCATCTATGATGGCCTTCAGTGCATCGAAATAGTGGTCCTTCATTTCGATCTTGGAGAACTTGGTAGTCATTGAATCCACCAACGTCTTGGCAAGCTTAAGCTGCTCTTTGTCAGCATCCTTAACCTCAATGAGCTGAGGTACTTCTCGAATATTGCGCACTTCGTTGGGATAACGCAATCGATACATCATTATACCTCCTTCATGCGGGTTGATGAGCACGGGTGTCTCACGATCACGCAACACGACTTTGCCCACACCTATCTTGCCGCTCTCTTTCAAGGTCTGGCATAGCAATCCGTAGGCCTTGGCAGCAACATCTCCATCAGGCCCAATAAAGTAAGGCGCTTCAAACAAGGTCGGATGTACCTCTTCAGTTTTTACAAAACCTTCTATCTCAATGACACGCGTACTCTTCAACCTGACCTTCTCGAAATCCTCCTGCTCTATGATCACAAATTGACCGGGCTCGTATTGATAACCTTTAACAATCTCATCATTCTTCAGTGGCTTGCCGGTCACCTTGTCCTTCTTCTCATAGCTCACAGGATTATGACCATCCTTGGAGAGAAGGTTAAAACTTATCGTCTGCCCTGAGTCTATCGCATTATAGATGCGGATAGGAATTGTTACCAGAGAAAACTGAATATGTCCTTTCCAGATAGCACGCATGATCTTATTAGTTTAAAAAATGAACTACTGCATGCTAAGATATTGATAGTCAAGAATTTTTCAAAGCATTGAAATCAAATTTAAGCACTCTTCAAATGG
>DAORAG010000543.1:0-2102 GCA_035344095.1 Cyclobacteriaceae bacterium
GCAGGTAAACTACAAGATGCGCGATGCCGGATGGAGCCGTCAGCGCTACTGGGGCGAACCCTTCCCTATTGTGTTCAAAGACGATGTGCCCTATGCCATGCCGCAAAGTGATTTGCCACTTGAACTCCCTGATACAAATGAGTTTAAACCTTCGGGTAACGGAGAAGGGCCATTGGCCAACCTGACAGACTGGATCAACATCGCGCCTGGTGAAAAACGCGACTCGAACACCATGCCTACGCACGCAGGAGCCGCCTGGTATTTCCTGCGATACATGGATCCGCACAACGACAAAGAGTTTGCCTCACGCAAAGCGCTTGACTACTGGAACCAGGTTGACGTTTACGTAGGAGGATCGGAGCACGCAGTCGCTCACTTGCTTTACGCCCGTCTTTGGATCAAGGTGCTGCATGATTTGGGCCATCTTAATTTTGACGAGCCGTTTAAAAAATTGATTAACCAGGGAAAGATAACTGGGGATTCGAGGTTTGTCTACAGAGTAAGAGGTACTAATAAGTTCGTGTCGGCAGGACTGAGAGACAAATACGACACCGATCCTTTACATGTTGATGTTAACATCGTAAATGGATTTGAACTTGATGTGGCAGCATTTAAGACATGGAAACCTGATTTTGCTAATGCTGAATTCATCCTCGAAGATGGCAAGTACATCTGCGGCTCAGCGATTGAAAAAATGAGTAAGTCCTACTTCAATGTGATTAATCCTGATAAGATCATCGAAAGTTATGGTGCTGACACATTGAGAATGTATGAGATGTTCCTCGGGCCGTTGGAACAATCCAAACCGTGGAATACCAGCGGTATTGATGGCGTTTACAAATTCTTAAGAAGATTCTGGAATCTGTTCCATAACCAGCAAGGCCAACTTGACCTGAGTGATGATCAGCCTTCGGACCAGGAGTTGAAAGTGTTGCACAAGACGCTGAAGAAGATTGAACAGGATATTGACAACTTTTCATTCAATACTTCTGTAAGCGAGTTCATGATTTGTGCCAATGAACTGACTTCTTTAAAGTGTAATAAGAGAAGCATTCTCGAACCGTTGGTCATTGCACTCTCACCTTTCGCCCCTCACTTGTGCGAAGAAATCTGGGAAGAATTGGGTCACAAGGAAAGCGTTAGCTTTGCCACTTATCCCAAAGTAGAAGAGAAATACCTGGTGGAGAGCTCCTTTGAATATCCAATCTCTATCAACGGCAAGGTGCGCACTAAGATGAACTTTGCTTTGGATATGCCCAAGGAAGACATGCAAAAGCTGGTACTGGCTTCTGAAGTAGTAAAGAAATGGACTGAAGGGAAGGCCCCTAAAAAAGTGATAATTGTACCCGGAAAAATTGTAAACGTTGTACTTTAGTTAAGTAAAACCCCAAAAGGCACCCACCCTTTCAAAGGAGATAATATGAAGTACTCAAAAATAGTTGGCCTTGGCCACCACGTTCCCGACACGGTAATCACGAATCAATATCTATCCAACGTGATGGATACGACCGATGAGTGGATTACCGAAAGGACCGGCATCAAAGAAAGAAGGTGGATCAACCCTGAAACTGATACTGTTGCCAATATGGCTGCTAAGGCCACACGCATGGCCCTTGAGCGAGCGAAGCTTACTGCGGAAGACATCGACTTCATCGTGTTCGCCACAATCACTCCCGACTATTTCTTTCCGGGATCCGGAGTTCTTCTTCAACGTGAGCTGGGATTGGATGGAAGAATTGGAGCCTTGGATATACGCAATGCCTGCTCCGGATTTATCTATGCTCTATCTGTTGCTGATCAGTTCATCAAAACCGGAATGTATAAAACAATCCTTGTCGTTGGTGCTGAGATTCAATCCACAGCCTTGGATATTACGACCCGAGGTCGAAATACGGCCGTAATCTTTGGTGATGGAGCCGGGGCAGCGATCGTTCAGCCTTCTGACAAACCGGGAATACTATCAACACACCTCCACTCTGATGGCAAGTTTGCGGAAGAACTCTATGTAAAAGATCCTGGCAGTAGTCGTCCACATGCAGAAAGGCAACCCGAACAAATATTGGATACCACTTCCTTCAAAGTGGTGATGAATGGCAACCAGG
>DAORAG010000544.1:0-2100 GCA_035344095.1 Cyclobacteriaceae bacterium
ATAAGACATTGTACTACGGATCACAGCGACTGTGGAGAAGCAATGATCAGGGTAGTTCCTGGACGCCTCTAAGTGGCGATCTTACTACCAATCAAAATCGGTACGGCTTGAAGATGTTCAACACGGTGCCAAGTGTAGACGATTTATACGACAACGGAGCGATGTCTCAGTTTTCGACACTCACTTCCGTATCGGAGTCACCTTTGGTAGAGGGATTACTTTACACAGGTTCCGATGATGGGCTTATTCATGTGAGCGAGGATGGAGGCAAGAACTGGAGGAGAGCACAAAGCTTGCCGAAAGTACCAGCTCTTTCCTTTATCAATGATGTCGAAGCTTCAAAGCATGACGCCAATGTAGTGTTTGCAGTCGCTGATGCGCACAAGGTTGGCGACTATACCACCTTTTTGTTTGTGAGTAATGATCGTGGCAAATCATGGCAACCTATTCAAGGTGATTTACCTGCGAATACAATAGTGTGGGTGATCAAGCAGGATCATGTTGACAAAAATCTTTTATTCATCGGGACTGAATATGGCATCTACTTCTCCCCTAACCGCGGTGTGAACTGGATGAGGTTTAGTTCCGGTTCGCCCACTATCCCATTCCGTGATTTGGAGTTGCACGAAAGAGACAACGATATCGCAGGAGCTTCTTTTGGCAGGGGTATTTATATCATTGACGACTACTCTTCATTAAGAGAAATCAGCAAAGTGGTGAATAAGAAGAATACACTCTTCACCGTTCGGGATGCGTGGTGGTACATTCCCAATGAGCCTATGCAAGCGAAAGGGATGCCCACGCTGGGAACAACGAGTTTTAGAGTCGCCAACCCGGAGTTTGGCGCGATGTTCACTTATTATATTAACGAGCTACCACAAACCGCAAAAGACACCCGTGCGAATAAGGAGAAAGGTCTGGAAGCCCAAGGTGCTAACATTCCGTTCCCCGGATGGGATGTATTGAAAGCTGAGTCTTTGGAATCAGCACCACGCGTGCTCATTCTCGTTCGTGACGAAAGCGGAAATGGTGTACGATGGCTTGAAGGCACAGCGAAGAAAGGAGTGCACCGTGCTACGTGGGATCTAAGGTTGCCAGCGCCAGATCCTGTGAACTTAACCAAGCCTACGTTTGTGCCACCCTGGGCTGGTTCACCAGAAGGTCCACTGGTGGCTCCAGGCAAATACAGCGCAGAGCTTTTCGTGGTTGATAACGGCACTTTGAAATCACAAGGTCCAGCTCAGTCATTTAACGTGAAGCCTACTCCTAACGTAAAGTCGAATATCAACTACCAGGAGTTTACATCATTAACAAGGCGCACTGCTGACCTGGCAAGAAACGCTGCTGGATCACGTAGTTATCTTGGTGAGGCCGACAGGAAGCTACGTCATATGGAGGAAGCACTGATGAGAACTTCGCAAGCGAACCCTGAATTGTTCAAAACATTGAAGTCATTAAGAGACAAGCTGGCCACGCTGAACGAACAACTGGTGGGTGATCCAATTCGTTCTGAGAAAAATGAATCCACCTCGCCTTCTATTCTGGGAAGAGTGAACAGCGTAGCCAACAGTCACTGGAGTACTACGCAAATGCCAACGGAAACACAGAAGCATAGTTTAGAGATTGCGGAAAATGGTTACAAGCAGTTTGTGATCGATGCAGCATCGTTTACAAAAGAGCTTGAAGCCTATGAGTCAGAACTTGAAAAAGCTGGAGCACCATATACACCAGGAAGGAAGAACTAAAAAGGCTAACGCGTTATTTTGAAAGGAGGGCAACCAGCATTTTGGGATGACTTTTAGTTTTTCTGAGGTGGGCGTTTCCCCCGAAACCTGCTTTTGCCCGGGGCTGATCGCCTATTGAAGTCCTTTCTCTTCCTGCGCTCTGCGGGTTGATAAAAAGGCGTTTCTCCGAGATTCAGAGGTAATATCTCCTTGGGTATCTCGCGGCCTATCAACCGCTCTATACTTTGGAATTTCTGCTGGTCGCGATCGTTGATAAATGTTACGGCCGTGCCTGTGCGTTCAGCTCTCGCGGTTCGACCAATGCGATGTACGTAGTCTTCAGGGTCTGGTGGCGCATCGTAGTTGACTACCAGGT
>DAORAG010000545.1:0-2094 GCA_035344095.1 Cyclobacteriaceae bacterium
GTGTTTTTATGGATAACAATGGTCCATTCTTTCTCTTGTGGAAATGCATAAAGTGCGTATGTGCCAGCTGGTACTGGATGTCCCGCTATCTTCACGTCATCATTAAAAGAAATTTTTGTGGACTCATTGGCGCCTACACGCCAGATTCGGCCGTAGGGCACCAACTGTCCCATCACTTTTCGTCCTCTGGCGCTCGGGCGAGAATAGTTAACCGTTATTTCAGTAAAGCCAATCGTCTGGTTTAGTTCGGCTCGTGGGCTAACCAGGGGTACCTCTATTTGCGAAATCGCAGGCCAGGCAATGAAAAGGGAAAACAAGGTTGTGAGTGACCTCATCCAACCGCCTCAGATATGTTCTTTCTTGTTCTTTACCAGATCGTACATCAACTCGCGCGCCCGATGCAATTGTGCTTTCACCGTACCCAGCGGTGCTTCAAGCTCTTGTGCAATCTCCTCGTAGGAAAGTTCGTTGAAATACCTCAACCGCACGAGCTTTTGGTATTTGGCAGGAAGCATATTGACGAATATTTGAATCAGTTCTTCTTTTTGCGCCTTGATTGCCTCTTCTTGGGGATTGGGATTGATATCCTCCACTTCTATTGATACCGATTGACCATCATCATCGGTGTAGGTATTATGCATGCTCAGGGTATTGATCTTCTTTTTTCTGATGAAGTCAATTGTATTGTTAGTGGCAATTCGGAATAGCCATGTGCTAAACGTGAAATCCTTTTTGAAACGATGGAGACTGCGGAACGCTTTTGCAAAAGACTCGATTGTGAGATCTTCGGCATCATCTACGTTGCGCACCATTTTCAGGATCATATGGTATACCGGTCGTTTATAGCGGGTGAGCAGCTTAGCATACGCTTTCTCATCGCCATCCACAGCCATATCGATCAGCTTGAAATCCTCGAGCGCCTTTTGCGAAAATCTGCTATTCAGGTCTTCTTCCATCTGATTTTATTAGTTTGTAACGCAACAAGGCCGGTGACAAGATAGTAAATGGTAAAAATAAAATCTAAAAAAGGCACTTTCCACGCCTCAAATCCGTCACCCAGCTTGCGCGAAACTGTACGTGAAAGGAAAAAAAGGATGATGACCCGTGCTATAAATGCTGTCAATACAACCACCAGAAATTCAGGTACCAACAGTGCGGGAACGAACAGCAACCAAGTCAGGATTAAAGACATGTTGAACGAACCTAATCTTATCTTGTCTATTGTTCGATAGCGTTTGCCAACGGACAGATGCCTCACTTTCTGAAGATAGAAATCTCCCCATGTTAGCTTGGGTTTGGAATACACGATTGACTCCTTCAAAAGACATGGTTTTAAATTCAGTCGATTCGCAACAGTGTTTACAAACAAGTCATCATCGCCTCCGGTAACACCCAAGTGTGTGCTGTAACCCTTGTTCTCCAGAAACAAACTTTTCTTATAAGCCAGATTTCTACCTACTCCCATATAAGGTTTACCCATCAAAGCCAGGCCCAAATATTGAATCGCGGTGAGCAAAGACTCGTAGCGAATAAAAGCATTGAGTAATCCCGCTCTTTTCTCATAAGGTGAGTAGCCCGCAACAAGCGAAACATCTTTGGTAAAACAGGTACTCATTGACTTGATCCATTGATTACTTGCCGGTCGACAGTCTGCATCTGTAAGCAAAACCCATTCATGGGCGGCAGCCTTTATGGCCAAAGTAAGCGCAAACTTCTTGCCATTGACATGTTCCGGCTTCTGCTTAACCTCAAGGTGTTTAAAGTTTTTGGTCGTCTCCGCATAGTGATGGAGGATTTCAAAAGTGTCATCATTGCTGCGATCATTCACCACTATTACTTCAAATTCAGGATAGTCCTGTTGAAGCAACATCGGAATGAGCTCGCGAAGGTTGTCCTCCTCATCATGAGCACTCACGATTACAGAAACCGGTTGGGGTTCTGCAACCTCCACAACTCCTTTTCTGGAGAAAGCAATCCAATAAACGGTCAGGTAAATACCCTGCACCGCTAACACGCCTAGAAAACAGATGAGAATAATTGGCAAACCAGTCCCTTTTTAAAGGGCACAAATATAGTGTATCACCCCAACCCCTA
>DAORAG010000546.1:0-2078 GCA_035344095.1 Cyclobacteriaceae bacterium
TCTGCCCGCTTGATGGGTTCATTCATTAATGTCATGCAGGTAGCTCCTCCTTAGCAGCACGTTTTTCTTTGTTCTTCTTAAACTCTCCTTTGCGTCTGCGGCTGTTGTACTCTACCGCATGCTTGTCAAGCGCAGTGGTCAAAAAGCGCATAACGGATTCATCCCTTCTGTACTCGGTTTCCAGCGTGTGGATAATTTGGGTATCTGCCGTAAACTCGATCAGGTTGTAGAATCCGGTCGACTTGTTCTGGATCGGATAGGCCAGCTTCTTCAGGCCCCATTGCTCTACATTGATGACATCGGCTTTGCCGTCTGTCAACACCTTCACGAATTTATCGACAGTATCCTTTGCCTGGTCCTCAGACAAAACGGGATTCAAAATGAATACTGTCTCGTAATTTTTCATTCTCGTGATAAGTTTTTAAAAATGAGGTGCAAAGATAGCAAAACGGGTATTTCTACAAAACCCCGCGTGCCTCTTAAATAGCCTGATTTGGCCTGTTTTTAGGGCTTTTGACCCCTTATTTTACACTAAACGACATCTGGCCCATCTTATACCCATCAGTATAGATGTCCACGGTGTAGTTGCCAGACGCATATTCGGAACCCTTTTCGTAAAGGAAGGTGAGCTTTTGGCGTGTATTATCAAACAATATCTCCTGGGCTGCCGTGTAGAATTCTTCCTTTCCGTCAAGCATAAACGTGCCCGATCCCTTGGCCACATCAAAGATCACCTGACCATTTTCATCGGTCACCTTGATCATGATCTTTTTCCCTTCAATGGGTGCCACTTTATTTTCTGCGATGTTGAATTCCACTTTCAGGGTTTCAAGTTGCTTGCTTCTGAAAGGTGAAGTTCTTTCCCTCCCTCTGGCATTTACCGACACCACCTGTATGTTTTCCGCCTTGAGCTGTGACGCGATGGCCACTTTGTTGGCAAGCTCATCCGTGTTCTTCGACAAGCGATTGATCGAATCGCTCAGTTCGTTTTGCTTCGTTTTTAAGGTTCTGTTTTCAGAATACAATTCTTTGTTCAGCGACTTGAGCTTTTCCAACTCTTCGTCCTTCAGCTTCAGCAGTTGCTCATAGCCTTCCACGCGATCCTTCAACTCTTTGATGTTCCTGCTGGTACGGCTCCGGGTTCTCTTCAGTTCCGCGTCCACCTCGGCCTTGGCTTTCTGCAATTCTGTAATATCGCCACCCAGTTTTTCGATCTCAGCGATTTTCTCATTCAGTTCGGTCTGAATTTCATTGAGACGCTGCATGGTCGAGGCCAGATCCTCTTCCGTAACCGCCAATTGTTCGTTCACCTCCACTTTCTCCTGGTAGTCGAGATAGATCTTTATACTCTGAATAATGACCACAATGGAAAGCAGGGCAATGATGATAGCCGTTTTATTGCTTGCTTTCTTTGGTTCGACAGGATTGGGTTTCGCCTCGCTCATTGATTCAATGTTTTTTCGGGCTGTAAAAATAGAGCTTTTCCGCGACTACTAGAGGGATAAAGTAAAATGTTGGCGGTTGAGCGCTGGATCGAAGAATAGGATGCCACATCGGTAAAGGTCTATACTGCCATACACCAGACTGTGTCGGTACAGCTCCCTCCACACCTTTTCCATCTCGCCCGACCAATGAATATCGTCAATTACCATAATGCTCTTTTCATTCATTCTCCGCACAAGCATGTTAAAATACCGCAGGGTGGGCTCATACCGATGGTTGGCATCGACCAAAGCGAAGTTAATCTTGGTTGTGTTTTGCAGAAATTCGGAAAGCGTGTGATCGATATTACCTTCAATCAATTGTATGTTTTTCCTGTCCATCGACTCGAAATGGGTGAGCGCGATGTTGATGAGCGATTTATTCCCTTCAAAAGTGAAAATCCGGGTATCGGTTTTTTGCGACAAATACAGTGTGTTCAAGCCTATAGAAGTACCGAGCTCGACCACATACCTGGCATCGATATAGTTCAGAATGTTTAAGTACAATTGTGAAAGCCTCGCAGGACTAACACTGACTTCAGTAATGTCGGCCAGGGTTCTTTTAGATCCACCCACAGCGGATCCTGCGCCAAGATC
>DAORAG010000547.1:0-2076 GCA_035344095.1 Cyclobacteriaceae bacterium
TGATTCGAAGGATTAACAGGGCGATCATCGCAAAGCAAAAAGTTGAAATATTTAAACCTGTAATCGATCAGCGCTATCACAAAGACAACATTGTGTCTCACAACGAGCGTGTAGTGAGATCTACTGCAGTTGACTTTGCCAATGACATCCTCCTTTTGGCTGGAAGTTGTGACGTGGTGGGAATTGATGAAGCCCAATTTTTTGATGAGTCAATCGTTGACGTTTGTAATCACCTCGCCAACAACGGTAAGCGGGTGATCGTGGCAGGGCTCGACATGGATTTTGAGGGTAGGCCGTTTGGTCCAATGCCAAACCTGTTGGCTGTGGCTGAATTTGTCACCAAACTTCATGCGATATGCGCTCAAACTGGTGAGTTGGCTTCATACTCTTTCAGGTTGACAGATGACGCTGAGCAAGTGAAGCTGGGTGAAAAGGATACTTACGAAGCCAGGAGCCGAACAGCTTTTATCAAGGGAGGCAGAAAATCAGACAAGGCATGAAATCTGGATTCATAGCGGTTTTGATGTCGTCCGCCATCTGTTGTAGTGCGCAGGAGATTCCGGTTGGAACGTGGAGGCAACACCTCTCTTACAATGACGTCAATCTAATTTCTCTTTCCCCTACTCAGGTTTATGGGGCTACTGACAATGGGATACTTATCCTTGACAGGACGACAAATGAATTATCCACGATATCAAAAATCGATGGACTCAGCAGCTTTGAGATCACGGCAATAGCCACATCATCGCAGCAGTTGGTTGTAGGTCATGAGAATGGATTGATAACTCTTTTAAACGACAATGAGCTGTTTGAAATTAATAGCCTGGCGATGGCCTCATCGATATCAGGCTCCAGAAAGATCAATCATATTCTGATAGATGGATCGAAGAGTTTTCTTTCTACTGATTTTGGTGTTGTAGTCCTTGATCTTACCAACAGGCGAGTGAACGAAACCTATCGCGATCTGGGTAGTGCGGGGGAGCAGCTGGTCATTCGCAAGTCAGTAGTTTTTCATGACTCGTTGTTTCTGGCGACTGAACATGGTGTTTTGGCAGGGTCATTAATCAGTGGAGATAACTTGCTTGATTTTCGAAGTTGGAAGAGATACAATACAGGCGCACTTGACAATATTATTTCCACTATTACAGTATTCAATAACAGACTTTACGCGGCTATCGATGGGCAGGGATTATTTAGATTGGATGAAGGTTCGTGGTCTGCCTTAGGGTTGTTAACCACAGAAGAATTTAAAACCCTTGAGTCGTCCAATTCAACTATTGTCATCACAACAGCCCAAGGTGTTTTCTTGTCAGATGGATTAATGGTGATGCAAGCCAATGCCGGATCGTTATTTCAGCCGGATGGTGCTCTACAGGATGATTCAGGACTCTTGTGGGTGGCCGATGGCAAATCTGGTTTGGTGAAGATCGACAATGAAACAATCACAAGCTATCTGCCCAATGCTCCTGGTATCAATACCAGTTGGGGTGTTGATTATTTTAATGGGCGAATCGTCACATATCCAGGAGGGTTCTCCAATTCCACTCCGTTTGGCAGGTCGGGAACCGTAGACAGGTTCGAGTCGGGTCAGTGGCAGTCCTTCACTTCTTCACTCAATCAAGATATCGTGGACTATGCCGAGCAGGGTGGTATCGTCTATATCGCATCATTCAAGCAAGGACTCGAGAGGAATTCAAATGGTGAGATCACTGTGTTCGATGAGACAAATAGCCCGCTGAAGATAAACAACCCAACAGACAATAATTTACAGGTATCAGCTGTCGCCCCATCATCTCAAGGGTTGTGGGTAATAAATTACGGTATGACACCGCCCCTTCATTTGCTAAAGGGTGACGGCAATTGGGATTCATTTCAACCAACTCAGCCACTCGCATCATTTGCTATTGATGTTCTTGCTGATTCATTCGGGCGGTTATGGCTAACTATTGATCCCACCCGGGGAGGAGGCGTTGTTGTGTTTGACCCAATAACTAACGAAAGTCGCTACCTCACCAATGTTGGTGGTTCGGGAGGCCTTCCTTCATTAAGGGTTGAAGCGTTGACAAATGATAGAAA
>DAORAG010000548.1:0-2072 GCA_035344095.1 Cyclobacteriaceae bacterium
TCGTCACGAAACAACGCGGGGTCGCTAATCTGATGATACTTGTAAAACGAGAGTGTAGTCCTCTGGTAGGGGATGTTTAGCATCCTCTCCTTGAGCAGTTTTTTGTCTATACGGTTATAAAGCGCCATAATCCTAACGATCTCGCAAATTTACGAAATTTAGCCGGTTGTTTGTTTATCTAACTGATTATCAATCAGTGTGTTGCTGTTCAAGGGTTTGTACGCGCAGGTTGAAGTTGGCCTCTCAATAGCTGGTTGTATTGTTCACATTCCAGGTAGCCGTGTTTATTGCAATAAGGGCAAGTCCGGTAGGTGTCTCCGATATATCCCTTTTTGATAATTACCGTTGAGCCTTTGCAAACCGGACAGGTGACCTTACCGGTTGGCCCGCAGTCGATGTCATAGTCCTGGGAAAGAACCTGTGCGGCATCCTGTGATTGCTTTTGCCTTTGTTTTAGTACTTCTGCTTCCGCAAGCTTCAGCCATTCCACAGCGGGTTCAGAAAACTGGCCAGTTGTTCCTTTTAGTTGTATGTACTTGTTGAGCCAGTCAATACTTTGACTGAAATTACCCAGATGATAGGAGTTTCTCCCGAAGTAGTATACCAGATCAGAGGGAATACTTTTATAAGTTCTTAGCAGGACTTTGAATTCATCGTCAGCTCTCTTGTATTCACCCCGTTCGGAAAACATAATTGCGGAGTCCATTTGAACACTGAGCTTCCGCTGATCGGCAGCTTGCCGTTGTAGCTCGTACTCCCTAATTTTTTCCTCCTGGGTTTGGGCTAGCGCAACAGACATGACACCCAGCACCCCAAACCAAACCAACAGTAATCTTCTCATGATCTTTACACAAATTGTGACTTCGGCATATCCAGCCACTCCAGAGTTGAGTTACAAAATATGTCCTCTTTACTTTGTTCGCTGATATCCATCTCTTCAATAAACTTGCCAATCTCCAAATCACCTAAAGGAAATGGGTAGTCCGATCCAAGCGTGATCTTCTTTGTTCCCTGCAGCTTAATTACGTAGTCCAGCATCATGGGATCATGAGTAATGCTGTCAACCCAAAACTTGCCCAGGTAATTGCGCGGGTTAACGTTGTTGTCAATGGCTACGAGGTCGGGACGACAGTTGAAGCCGTGTTCAATCCTGCCAATGGTCGACATAAATGATCCCCCAGCATGGGCGAAGTTGACGCGCAGCTTCGGGAGTCGTTCAAAGATACCGCCAAATATCATGGAGCACATGGCGCGTGACGTTTCGGCTGGCATACCGACCAACCAGGGAAGCCAGTACCGCTGCATGTTTTTTTGCCCCATCATGTTCCAGGGATGTACAAGCACAGCCATACCCAGTTTTTCGCAAGCCTGGAAGATGGGAAAGAAACGTTCCTCATTCAGGTTTTCATCATTGATGTTTGACCCAATTTGAATTCCTTTGAGGCCTATCTTTTTGCATCGTTCCAATTCTTTTACTGCGAGTTCAGCATCTTGCATGGGTACAGTCGCCAGCCCTACATAATGCTTTGGATATTTTTCAACCACCTCCGCAATATGATCGTTTAGAAAAACGGAAACAGAAAGACAGTCGAGTGGTTTAGCCCAGTAGGAGAACATGACAGGAATAGTGCATACTACCTGCACTTGGGTGCCAAATTGCTCGTATTCTCTTATTCGCAACTCTTCATCCCAGCAGTTCTCTTTGATTTCCCTGAAGAACTGATTGCCTCTCATCATCTTTGCCATCCCTTTTTTGTGATGTTGCAGATAGATGAAATCACCATACCCAAACTTCTCGCTCCAGTCGGGAAGTTTTTTTGGAAGGATGTGTGTATGAGAATCAATTTTCAGCATTTGCGAAAAAGGCAATCCACAAATTTAACCCAAAATTGTCAATAGGATTGACAATTTTGCCCTCTTGGCCGATGAATCCTGGCCATTGCGACAGGATTATCGGGGTTAACCCTGTCAATAAAAATAAATGGAGATGTCCCCACCCTATCTTTGGGGGAATCATTCATTTTCAATCGTCAGTACATGATGCAAAAAGGTCGTAAACGACTTTTTGCGTT
>DAORAG010000549.1:0-2062 GCA_035344095.1 Cyclobacteriaceae bacterium
AAGTCTGTTGGGTCGTTTGCCAGCATGGAAAAGAAAGGTGCTATTAAATTTAATTATACCTACAATGGTGAAAAGATTTCAGGGAGCACTGAATTGCCAATCGCCCAAATAGATTTGCCCGCAGAGCAGAGTAAAGCTGTTTCATTTCAATTCAACAACACAAGTTCGGGTTCATTGTATGTCAATGTGATCACGGGAGGTGTGCCTGCTCGTGGTACAGAAGAGGACGAGGAAAACAACCTGAAACTTAATGTCAGTTATGCGGACACGGATGGAAATACACTTGATCCAACCACTCTGGAGCAGGGACAGGAGTTTGTTGCTACGGTCGTTGTAGGTAATCCGGGACTGAGGGGCTCTTATAAAAATCTTGCATTAAATCAGATCTTCCCAAGCGGATGGGAAATTAACAACCTGAGACTCGAAGATGCCGAGGATCGACTAACCGGAGATATTCCAACATATCAGGATATCAGGGATGATCGCGTATACACTTATTTTGACCTCGGAGCTAATCAAACCAAAACGTTCAGGGTGATGCTAACGGCCAGTTATGCCGGCTCCTACTATTTGCCAGCCGTGAGTTGTGAAGCGATGTACGATAGAAGTATCTATACACGTAGAAAGGGCAAAGAAGTTCAGGTGGTGAAAGCAAATGTGGTTCCTTAATTCTTGAGCAGGACGAAGCGATATTGGAAAATGGCAGTGGGTGCACTCATCGTGGTGTTCCTGATCATCTTCTATTTTTCTTTGCCAGATCCTTTATTTGAAGATCCTTACTCCACGGTGCTTGAAGATCGCAACGGTAATCTTCTGTCAGCTTCCATTGCAGATGATGGTCAATGGCGTTTTCCGCTTCAGCAGGATGTGCCGGAGAAATTTAAGGTGGCTATTGTGCATTTTGAGGACAAACGTTTTTATAGTCACTGGGGAGTTGACCCGTGGGCAATTGGAAGAGCCCTGAGGCAAAATGTTCAGGCGGGAAGAATCGTAAGTGGAGGTAGCACGATCACCATGCAGGTGATGCGCCTTGCCAGAAAAAACCAGGCAAGGACTTTTATTGAGAAAGCAATTGAGACGATTCAGTCGTTTCGGCTTGAGTTTGCACTTACCAAAGAGGAGATTCTCGCTTACTATGCATCGCATGCACCTTTTGGTGGAAACGTAGTGGGCATTGAGGCCGCAGCCTGGCGCTACTTTGGGAGACGTGTCGACCAAATGAGTTGGGCTGAAGCTTGTATGCTTGCGGTTCTTCCCAACAATCCATCGCTTATTCACCTGGGCAGGAATCGCGTAGAACTTAAACTAAAGAGAGATCGACTCTTGCTCCGACTGAAAGATGCCGGTGAAATTGATGAGATAACCTATGAACTGGCAGTTTCTGAACCAATTCCGGAAAACCCCCATGCGTTACCCCAGCGTGCAAAACATCTTTTGGTGAGAGCCAGAGTGGAGGGAAATGATCAGAAAAAAATTCGGTCCACCATTGATGAGCGAATACAAATTCAATCAGAGCGCGTAGTTGACGACCATTTTCGAAGGATCAGTGGTAATCAGGTTTTCAATGCTGCCGCCATTATTCTTAAAGTGGAGACAGGGGAGGTATTGGCATATGTTGGTAATACAAACGCAGGATCAGATCATCAGGAAATGGTAGATGTAGTTTCTGCTCCTCGTAGTACAGGCAGTATTCTCAAGCCCTTTCTCTATGCAGCAATGATGGACGAGGGAGAGATGCTACCTCGAACACTGGTATCTGATGTGCCAACCGTGATAAGTGGGTTTTCACCAAAGAATTTCTCAAGAGAATATGATGGAGCTGTTCCTGCCGATCAGGCGTTGATTCGTTCACTCAACATACCCGCAGTATTGGAGCTTCAAGAATATCAATACGAAAAATTTTACAATCTATTGAAGAATGTTGGTCTGACCACATTGAAGTATGAAGCGGATCACTATGGCCTTTCCCTTGTGCTGGGAGGTGCAGAGGGAACGTTGTGGGATATTACTGGTGCTTATGCTTCCATGGCGCGAACTCTGAATCACTACTTTCTGAAACCTG
>DAORAG010000550.1:0-2057 GCA_035344095.1 Cyclobacteriaceae bacterium
CGCAACAACGTAGATTCTGCCACATATCCTTCTATCAGCATGTCGGCAAGGTTCATCAATACCTCCTGTTCCTCGGAAAGCTTCTGCATATATTTCTGTACGGCAGCTCCTGCCACCATTAAACCAGCCTTCTTCAAATTGAGTAACGCTTTCTTTTCTTTCACAAAAACTCCCTCTTCATCAGCTGCACCAAAATCCGGAATCGCCATCAACTCCTTTTGTACTGCCATTGCTGGATTCATCAGATCAAGATGACCTTTCATCGCGCGCTTCAACAACATGTCTATTGTGAGCATGCGATTGATTTCATTGGTGCCTTCGAAGATGCGATTGATGCGGGCGTCACGATAGGCACGATCCATAGGACCCTCGGCAGAAAATCCCATACCGCCATAAACCTGTACTCCCTCGTCCACAACAAAGTCCAGCACTTCAGAACCATGCACTTTCAGGATCGCACATTCAATGGCAAACTCCTCTGTCGACTTGAGTTTTGCTTTCGCAGCATCCATACCGCCCGCTACCATAGCAGCATATGAATCATCAATATTTTGTCCCGCACGATAATGAGCAGATTCAGATGCAAAAATCTTGGTTGCCATCTCCGCAATCTTGTGCTTGATGGCTCCGAAATTGGCGATTGGAGTATTGAACTGCTTGCGCTCCTTTGCATAGTTTACAGCCTTGGTTAATGCCATTTTGGATCCACCCACTGCAGCTACACCCAACTTGATCCTTCCTATGTTGAGAATATTCACGGCTATTTTGAAACCGTTTTCTCTTTCGCTCAACATATTTTCCACTGGTACCTTGCAGTCGTTGAAAAAGATTTGGCGTGTTGAAGATCCCTTGATACCCATCTTCCGCTCCTCCTCATTCATGGTAATGCCACCAAATGCCTTCTCAACAATAAATGCGCTGAGGTTTTTATCGTCATCTATTTTGGCAAACACAATGTATACATCAGCAAATCCACCGTTGGTGATCCACATCTTTTGCCCGTTGAGAACGTAGTGCTTGCCATCGGCAGTGAGCTTTGCTTTGGTTTTTCCTGAGTTCGCATCCGATCCTGAATCTGGTTCAGTGAGACAGTATGCTGCTTTCCATTCGCCAGTAGCTAGCTTGGGGAGGTACTTTTTCTTTTGTTCGTCATTTCCATAGTAGAGGATAGGCAACGTACCAATACCCGTATGGGCGGAAAGCGCAACAGCTACAGAGTGCCCCGCTCCTATTCGCTCAGCAACAAGCATAGTCGTGTTGAAGTCCATGCCAAACCCACCATACTTCTGCGGCACGGATGTTCCTAGCAAACCGAGCTCACCTGCCTTATCCAAAATCTCAGGCATCAACTTCGGATTACCTTTGATATCATCGATCTGATCAAGTTTTGGATACACTTCCGCGTCCAAAAATTCATCGCAGGTTTTTGCGATCATCTGCTGCTCTTCGGTCCATTCCTCAGGAATGAATATCTCGTGCGCTGCAGTTTCTTTAATTAGGAATTCGCCTCCTTTGATTGCTTTTGTTTTATCTGTTGTTGTTTCCATATTCTTCTAGTTGTTCGTTGATTGTTGTCTGTTGTCCGTCTGATGACCGATCTTGAAAATATTTTATGAAGCCATTAAGTAGTTTCAAACATTTGATCGTTTGATTCCTCGGCCCTTCTATCTCATCTAAAAATCCCAAATCAAGTGCTAGTAAAATCTGCGTTTCTATTTCATATAAAGAAGCTCTGGCAATAAAAAAGAATCGAAGAGAGTCTTTTGCATTTCTTCTACCACAGCCCTCAGCAATGTTAGAAGGAACAGAGATAGCTGCTCGTCTTATTTGTGTGGTGAGCCCGTATAACTCCTCTGGAGGAAACCTTTTAGTTATCTGATAAAGGATCCTCACCAGCTCGCGAGCCTGCTTCCACACTTCCAAGTCTTGATACGATTTCTCCATTTCTAATCTGACAACTGTCAACAGACAACTAGCAACTGAAAATCAATTTAAAAACTCATAAATCCCCGCCACTCCCTGGCCTCCACCAACACATGCTGTCACCATTCCATATT
>DAORAG010000551.1:0-2044 GCA_035344095.1 Cyclobacteriaceae bacterium
GTCTGGCGTAGCCCAATAGTCATCTTGCGTTTTTTGAAATGTTATACCATAAAAAACGAAAGGATACTCATATGACAAACCAAAAAGAAAAAGTTGAAGAGCAGGACGATTTGAAACTTGGAGTCAACTGGGCAAACTTAAGAGGTCAGATCAAAAAAGAGTTTCCCAATGTGAATGACAGCGACTTGCAATTTATGGGTCGTGGTGAGAACGAACTCATCGGACGACTCCAGATGAAATCAGGGCGAACCCGATCGCAAATTAGAAATTGGGTCAGGTCAACCGCCAAGATCATCTAACCCGCACTCAACAAATGATCAAAATAAAAAAGCCACTCAGTGGCTTTTTTGCATTTAGCTCACCTGAATGACAATCTTCCCGACCTTGTTGGGCATGGTGATATCACGGAAAGAATCACCAATCTTTGAAAAGGGGCGGATGGAATCTACCACCGGCCTGATTTTGTGCTTGCTTACGAAGGACAGCATTTCATTGAACTCCGAATCGTTACCCATGGTGGTTCCCTGGAGTGTGAGTTGATTCCAAAACATCCTGTAAAGGTCTACCTTATTGGGAAGTCCGTTGGTTGCACCATAAAACACAATGCGGCCGTGTGGCCTCAAGAGTTTTATGTAACTGTTCAGCTGGTCTCCCCCTGCACTGTCCACGATCAAATCAAAGCCTCCCTTGGTCTTCCATAAGTCTTCGTAGTTGCTTTGCTTTTTATAATTAAAGGCTCCCTTCGCTCCCATCTTCAGCGCCTTCTCTATTTTCTCATCGCTGCCAGAGGTGATGTACACATTGGCACCTGCGGCCTGCGCGAATAGGAATGCAAATTGAGCTACACCTCCGCCAAACCCTGAGATTAGCACATTCTGTCCTGGTTTGAGTCCACCCCTTCTAAAAAGCGCGCGGTAGGCTGTTAACCCTCCCAACGGCAAGGTAGCAGCTTGCAGAAAGTCGAGGTGAAATGGTTTGTGATGCAGTCTATCTACATTCACCAACAAGTACTCGGCAAAGGTGCCGTCCACGGGCATCCCTAAAATTGTGTATTCATGGGATTGAACCTCCGGGTCACTTCCCCACCCCATATTAGGGTTGATCACCACCTCCTGCCCCTCCCATGGTTTATGGATTTCATCAAAGACGGATTCTACGATTCCGGCACCGTCAGATCCCAAGGTCACGCCATATTTGATGCGTGGATATTTTCCCTCCCTGATCCAATCGTCCCTTCTGTTCAGAGCAACGCCCTTCATCCGCACCAGAGCATGTCCGGACTTGATTTCCGGCTTAGGAATATCTTTTATTTCAATGGTTCCAGGTCCTGTCAGAACTAACGCCTTCATATCTTATTAATATACAAAGGACGAATTAAAAATAAAAAAGCACTCAGCGGTCGGTCCTCTCAAAAAAAATAAAAGGCACCGCACAGATGTGGTCGTTTGCCTTGTTCATCGGAGGATTCCGACTAGCGGCCGCTGTTGACCCAAACGTGTGCGGTGCTTAAGAGAAAGGCCAGCAGGTGCTGGCCTTAATACTTTTCAGAGGTTAGTTGCCTTCTGGACCCCATACTGAGGGTGGGCACCAATCAGTTCGAGGCACTTCTTCCAGGGGTAGCGGTTGGCATACATGCTGACGGAAGAATTTATCGTTCCCTGCTTGTTCATGCCAAAAGCTGCACGCATTTGGTTGGCCTGAGAGTTGGGATCGTAGTCTGTGGTTTCGCTGTATTGTGCATTCAGGAAACCCTGGAAATACGACTCTTCCAGGGACAGCTTGAGGTTTTGGTCCACATTACCTTTAGCACTTTTGATGTCTACATCACCAAACTCCGGTGCATCAATTTGCACGTTGGCGTTGCTGCCTGGGTTAAACCAGAAGTCTTTTTTCTTGTTGCCAAAAAATAGGTTGTTGTCAATGTATAGATCCTGGTTGAATCTTTGTGAAGAAATCCCTGCTGAGATATTTAATGCGATAATGTTTTCATGGATTTTGAAGGTGGCATTGTTTTGTACGTTGATGCCATAGCCAAAGTCAAGCA
>DAORAG010000552.1:0-2042 GCA_035344095.1 Cyclobacteriaceae bacterium
GTTGTCTTCAGGTCGTTGACAAAGATTACCGTGTTTCCATCACTACCTCTTTTGGCGACAAGTCCGAGATCGGAGGCAATCACATTTTGTTTGATCGATCGGCTACTATTATAATAGGAAGAGTTACATGGATTATCTCTCTGTGACCAGTCATAGTCTTCATCATAGTAGTAGTCCTCATAGGAGTCCCAATAGCTGTCTTCGCCATCATCGTCTTCATCCCAATTTTCAGTATCAAATCCAGCTTGGTCTCCAGAACTAAGATCAACTTGTGTGGCGCCATCACATGCATAAGCACGATAATTCTGTTTGAATCCTAATCGTACCTGATAAATAGCACCAGGCTCGGTATTAATCATCGTTGAAATATCAAGAGTAAAGCGATTCCATTTTCCGAAGTCGGTAACACCAGAATTCTCCAGCAAGAGCATCTTTTTTACAATCGGCTTACCTACACGTCTGAGTTGAGAATTTCCATTGATATTGTTGATCTGCAGGAACTGCATGACATTCTTCTCGTAGATCTTAAGGATGGTAACGTCTACTGCCCGGAGGTTGACTGCTTCGAAAGGCATGACCAGTCCATCAGTACTTGGCAAGATTGATCCCTTACCAGCAAAACGAACGGCTGGTTTAACCTGCTCAAACATTACCTCAAATGAAGTTCTCTCCTTCATTTTATAGTCCAGCACGTTGCGCACCCCAGCTTCGACATGAAGTGTTTTGGTTCCCGTTTGCCGGAGCCTGGGGTACACCCTCACTTCGTTGTCCTTGATTTCATATTGAAGATCGCTAAGGCCTTCTATCCGGATGAGGCCGTCAAGGTTTTGGCGCTCGCTGAGAGGATCAGAAAACTGAACCACAACAGCTTGTGATGAACCTTGATCAACCTTTACATTGGTTACGCTAAAATCCCCCAATGCCGGCACCTTCACCTCCTCATCGGAAGTTTGATCAATGCCTATCACTTCACCATTGGCTGCCAAACGAACCACCGTTGCGTTATCCTTTCTCTTCACTTCTTCAACCGTAAATGCATGTTGTTTACCATCGGCTGCATGAGCCCATGAAATAGACAGCACATTGCCCTCTTGTTGCGCAGTCAGCATTTTCTCAACTTGCGCATCTTCTGCAAAGTCGGCCGTGGTTAGTATTCCTTCTATTTTTTGACGGGTAAGGTCAGACTTCGAGTAGGGCAATACGTTGTCGATAGCAATTCCAAAATTTTGAGGAATAATCCTGAAAGAGTAGTGAAATGTTGATAGTTCGTTTGGAACAGAGAGCACTTTTGACAAAAAGAAGTCCACATCATAGGACTGACCTGATGTCATTCTCCCAGAGGGCTTGAACTCAACAGTTCGTGTGTCAAGCCACGTCACTTTCCCATCCACCGAGGGCTTAAAACTAAAAAGCTTCACGGAAGATTCCTGGCCCACCATGTTCAGATCCACTGCATCCTCTGTCAAAACTATTCGGATGGAGGAGCCGGACCCGATGACTCCTGCGGTGTAGGATGAAACAAATTCACCAAAGGCGGGATTTATCCCTGCGTTGTCATCCTTGCTACCGGAATGTCCTTTAGAGAAATAGAAAATTAACGCAACGACCAAAACGGTTGCAATCAGCCCAAAGCCGATTCTTTTTGCACTTGAAGTCATAGGGATATCATTAGGAAAGATGAATATCGAGAATTTACACAAAGAGTTGAACAATGGGCGGATATTTTTAAGTCGAACTTAAACGTGGTATTAAAACCGTTTATTTTTTGCCTGACAAGGCATATGGCCTAACTTTGCACGGTGAAAATTTGATATTCAACAACTCCAAATCGCGTATGACATTCCTTGAAATGGAATATTATGGTAATACCCTTGAAAATTATCTGATTGCTGCGGGCATCATCCTGGGTGGTATGCTCTTGATCCGCCTGTTCCGAAAGGGTATCCTCATGCGGCTAAAAAAGTGGGCAACGACAACGGAGACAAACTTTGACGATTATGTTGTTGCCGGTGTGGAGCGATTTGTGCTGCCGATGCTAAATG
>DAORAG010000553.1:0-2041 GCA_035344095.1 Cyclobacteriaceae bacterium
TGCCACGCGAGTTTCCCATGAAAGATCTACAATCAATCTATGAGACAATACTGGGTCGTAAGTTAGACCGAGCTAATTTTAACCGGAAGATGATGGGCTACGGTATATTGGACAAAAAGAAAAAACTCTTTACGGGGGGATCACACAAGGCTCCTTACCTCTATAGCTTCAACAAGAGGAAATACTTCAAGGCATTGGAGAACGGGTTGGGTAGCGACTTCTGACAAAAAGTTCCCAGCTGAGTCAACTTATTCTGTATTAATTATCTATTAACACCGTTGCGATTGAAAAGGGTATTGCTACTTTTAATGCACCTTTCAAAATCAAAACCCACAACATTATGAAAAATCTAGTCGCTATTGCTGCGCTCGTGATCTCGTTTCAGGCCTTTAGTCAGGGCCAGTTCCAGAACGAGACAGCCGGCTCTTTGGCTTTCGCATCAGGACAGGTAATGCAGCTCGCTGCCGCCTTTCCCGCTGACAAGTATGAGTGGACGCCACAAGATGGTGTTCGCACTGTCTCGCAGGTTTGCGCTCACATCATCTCAGCCAATTACTTCTTTGCCTCAAAGCTGGGTGGACAAATTCCAGCAGACGTGAAGATGGAATCGCTCGAAAAAGACCTCACTTCTAAAGATGCTGTTACCAAAGAGCTGAAGAGATCATTTGAAGTGATCGGCAATGCCATTAAAAACACGAAAGATGCCAGCCTGAAAGAAAAGGTTGAGTTCCCCTTTCCTGGCGAATACACTAAGATGACTGCATGCCTGATCGCGCTTGGCCACGCCAACGAACATCTTGGCCAACTCATCGCATATGCACGAACCAATGGAGTTGTTCCACCCTGGAGTGCCGCTGGGGAATAACCCGGCCGTAGTAATAATTAAATACCCCAGCGATTAGCCGGGGTATTTTTTTGCCTTAGAAATCTGGAATAGAATTTACGGTTCATTTTTCCAACTGCACCTGAATTTGTTTGTTGTATAAGGTGTAGTCTGCAAAATCATACTGACGGATAATTTTGCCATCCCGAAATCCAAGGAGTGACTTAATTGGCAGCGTGACAAATACCTTCCCCGGTGCATTGCCCGTCCACGAGGATGGTAGAACAAGCGACAATGTGGTGTTGACAATAACATAGTCACCTGCTGTGAATGCATTGATTACCACCATGTCGACATAGGACAATTGTTCATTACCAAATATTCCGGACCAGAAGCCAGACACTGCCTCCTTTCCAAAGTGTTCAAATTTTCCACCCTTGAACATGTCTTTTGCTGTCAAGTCTTTGAACTCAATAGCGTCATGAAAGAATGTGGACATGGACGCAACATCCCATCGGGAATACGCTTCGTAATAGCGCATTGTAGTTGACATATTTTGCTCCCCCACTTCATTGGATCTGGCTTTCTTATTTTCCAGCTGGCTAGCGAGTTGACGGCCATAAGCCGTAAAATCGGGATAGTCGTGAAGCAAGATGATCTTTCCATCTCTAAACTGAAGAACTGAAATGACCTCAATGTTAAGTAGCACCTTTTTGCCTTCCACAACATTTACTACTTCATAACGCATGTCCAACACCACAAAAGATCCCGAAACGAAATGCTCTCTGATATCAAATTGAATTCTCAACGGACGAGGCGTAAACGTCTTTTTCCATATGTCAATGACGTTCTTTTTTCCGGTGGCTTGGGAACCAATGTCAAAAAACTGGACCGAATCATGAAGAAACGTACCCATTTTGTCAAAATCCATTTGTTCGAAAGCCTGCAGATAGTCGCGGGTAATTTTCCACAGGTCGTTGGAATGGCTATCAACAACCTGGCTGTTCGCAGCAATGCTGACAACGAATGCCAGCAACACAAGTATCCTCTTGATCATAGACATCTTACCTCTTTACATCGATAGTGTAAAGTACCCGGTGTGATCACCATCACAGTCCGTTCCTGTTATCTCCATTTTGAGACTGTTGTTCGACAAAATTTTGCCGTTACCCTCAAAACTGCCCGTACAGCCAATAATCGTATCATCCCAAACAAAAT
>DAORAG010000554.1:0-2025 GCA_035344095.1 Cyclobacteriaceae bacterium
CGCCTCTGATGACATAAGTCTCTAACCTCTCCCCATTGTTCACATTCACCACCTGCACCTTCTCTCCTTCTATGAGATTGGCTTTTTCCATCAGATCTTCGTCAATCGTAATACTTCCGACATAGTGGAGTTCAGCCTGCGTAATTTTTACTCTATGAATTTTTGATTTTAGAACTTCAATCTGCATTACTACAACAACATGTTATCAATCAAACGCACATCGTCTACAAAGCCAGCAATTAAAATGACCGCTGAAACTTTTTCTCCATGCTCCAAAATTTCCAGCGTATGGCTGTCAGCCAACTCAAGGTACTCCAGTTGCACCCCCTCGGTCTTGTTAAAACGGATTTGCACTTCCTTCCTTACCTCCGCTATGCTTTTGCCTTTCAAAAGCTCATCACGGGAGAACCTGAGAGATTGAAAGAGTAGCAAGGCTTTCTCCCTGCCATTGTCAGATAGACGCTGGTTTCGGGAAGAAAGTGCCAGTCCGGATGGCTCTCTTGAAATCGGAATACTCTTCAGCTGTAGCGGAAACTTTAACTCCTCCACAAGACGAGAGATAACCAGAAACTGTTGGTAGTCTTTTTGACCAAAATATGCGGTTTGGGGCTGAATGATATTAAACAGTTTTGACACCACGAGCGCCACACCACTAAAGTGACCAGGTCTGAACTTCCCTTCCAACACCTTATCCAATTGCCCAAAATCGAACTTCAAAGAGTCTTTCCTGCTGTACATCACGTCATTGGATGGCTTGAACAGTACGTCACAACCGCTCTTTATCAGTTGTTCAACGTCTGATTCAATAGAACGCGGGTATTTCTCAAGGTCAGCAGGATTATTGAATTGAGTCGGGTTGACGTATATCGTGCCTACCGTAAGGTCATTTTCTGCCTTTGAAGCCTCTATTAAGGCCAAATGACCGCGGTGGAGCGCCCCCATTGTTGGTACCAGGCCTATTCTTTTTCCCTTTCTTTTCTCGCTGTCTAAATAGGCCCGAATGGGCTCAATTTCGTCAAAAATCTGCATTTAAAGCCATTTTGAAACGGGTGGCAAGGTAGGGCCTTTGAATTGAGATAAGTTGAATAAGGGGCAGAATTTGCGTATTTTTGTGGCTCGATTTTCCATTCCGTTTAAAAAATTCAAAAATATGTCAAAACTCCGTATTCTTTACGTAGCCAGTGAGATCAACCCTTTTCTACAGACCTGCGAGGTTTCGGATTTCGTAAGAAAGCTGCCTCAAGCCATGCAAGAGAAGGGCATGGAGATAAGAATACTGGTGCCAAGATTTGGCCTCATCAACGAAAGAAAGAACCGACTACATGAAGTGGTGCGTCTTTCAGGAATCAATATTGCCGTAGGTGATGAAGAGAAGCCATTGATTATCAAGGTGGCATCTATTCCCAACGCAAAACTCCAGGTGTATTTTATCGATAACGAGGACTATTTCCATCGCAAGTCGGTATTTCACGACAAGGAAAACAAGTTTTACGAAGACAATGACGAGAGAGCCATCTTTTTCTGCAAAGGGGTAATCGAAACCGTTCGCAAATTAGGCTGGGCTCCCGACATCGTTCACTGCAACGACTGGATTACCAGCTTTATTCCGTTGTATTTGAAGACTACTTACAAGAACGATCCGTTATTTAAGGCAACCAAGACAGTCTTTACCATCTACAATAACAGCTTCACCCACAAGTTCAAAGGCGACCTGTTGGGCAAGGTAAAAATGATGGACATAGAAGATAATATGTTAGGGCACCTCAAGACGGGTGATTACGAAGGATTTATTAAACTTGGCGCTCAGTTTTCTGATATCGTTTCCGTAGCGGGGGATAACAAGAAACTGGAAGGGTTAGTAAAGAAAATTAAAGAGAAGAAGATTGAGACCATCGAGAAAGACGATAACTACACAGAATCGTATTACAACCTCTATAATGAGCTTGTGGGGTAGGATTGCAGGGTCTGCGTTCCTTGCTTTACTTTTTATTATTTCTTGCCGAGAGGATGACGTGAGCACACTCG
>DAORAG010000555.1:0-2021 GCA_035344095.1 Cyclobacteriaceae bacterium
AGGGCAATGCTCTTGCGCATCACCGATGAGATAAGATCGTTATGGTAAAAGTCCTTATCATACACAGAATAGATCGCACGTTCCAGCTCGTCAGGGTTTGCATTTTTGAAGAGGAAGGAATGCACACCCATCTCCAGCATGTGCAACATATACTTTTCACTATCGTGCTGGGTAAGTACCACGATCTTGGTGTCGGGGTATTTGGGGATGACGTACTCTGCGGTCTCCACGCCATTCATGATAGGCATTTCAAGATCGAGAAGAATCACATCTGGTGCCGATTTGCTCATTTGCTTGATGAGATCCTTGCCATGTTGGGCTTCCGTTACCACGTTGATGCGTGAGAACGTTTTGAGCAACCGCATGAGCGCCTTCCGGAACAGGTTGTGATCGTCTACTATGCAAACATTAATGCGGTTCATGCGTGTTTAGTGGAGTGGTAACAGTCACTATGGTGCCTGTGGGATCATTTTGTTTGAAAGACAGAGATGCACCCAGCAGCGCCACACGGTTTTCAAGGTTGTATAGCCCTAACCCGTGACGTAAATCTATCTTGTCATGCGGTGCAGGGAAATCAAAGCCGACACCATCATCCAGAATAGATAGCTTGAGAGAATCGTCAACCCACTCAAACTGAACCTCTATATGAAGGGCGTGAGCATGCCGCAATGCGTTACTGACAGATTCCTGAGCGATACGATAAAGCAGTAGCTCCTGGTCTTTATCCAGAGTTTGGCGCTGCCCTGTTTCACTGTAGGCCACTTTTACCTTACCGTTTTTCGAAAGACGGTCGCACATTTCCTGGACGGACTGAAACAAACCAAAGTTGTCAATAGTAGTCGGCATCAGGTCCCAGCTTATTCTGCGTACCGACTCATGCGTTTCATCCACCAACTTGCGCAGTTCCTGGAGGGGACCATCTGGGGTTTGTTCATTGAGGTTGATGCGCAGCGTCATCAGCATCATGCCAACGTCATCGTGGAGGTCTTTGGCTACACGCTTGCGTTCACTCTCCTGCGACTCGAGGGCGGCTTTCAGCATCTTCTTTTGGTAATCCAGTTCCATGCGTTGCTGCTTTACCTCTTCCTTCATCATCTTCTTTTGATGGAAGATGACAAACAGGACGATGGCCACAGCCATAAGCAACATGACTGCGGAGCCTGCCACAAAGAGGAGAACAAAGTAAGTATCCGGATTATCGGTCATGGAAAATATTGCTGCTCAGTGCAAGGTAAAGCAGAAATTTCAAATTAATAAGAGTCCGAGATCAATAGGACGCAGCAGGTGGTGCGTCCGGTTTCTTTCTCCCCGCTATCCATAGCCCGTAAAAAAAGAAAATGTTGGCAATGATGGCCATGATATTATGATAGGTCCAATATGCAATCAGGTCATCGTTGACAACCGTAATCAGGTATTCAGTTGCCATAAATAGCAACAAGGTTGCCGACAGATAAATGACAAGTCCCGTGTTAATCCAAAACAAGGCCTTTTGAACAGGGTTTTTTCGTTGGGTAGAAGCTGCATACCAAAAAAAGAAATACAATGAAACACCCCACAAAGTAAGCGAGTCAATAGCAAAAGTGTAAGAATTAATTCCACCCTTCTGTATGAAAATCCAATTAATAATTCCTAGGGCAGTTAACACCGTTACGGTCGCTATGGTTAATGATTTCAATTTCTTGTTATCAAAAGCCAAATAGTACATCCATAATAGAAGCCCTAATTCCACAATTTGATACATCGTACCGACATCATTGGGAGAGATCTTATGCACTATTAGAGCAGTGGAACCCAAATCACAGGAAAATGATGCAGTCTTGAGGGCAGTAAAAACTCTCAGACTTGATGGCAACTTTGTCCATTGAAAAATCCCTATACACACTACAACCCCTGAAGACCACAGTATAGTATGCCGCGAAAGCGTAAGTACCTCGATGCCCATTATACCAACAGCAAATAATTATATGAGTTCTGGATCTGAAACCGCCAATAATGTACCCAAATAAAGTAGTGTTTGACTA
>DAORAG010000556.1:0-2009 GCA_035344095.1 Cyclobacteriaceae bacterium
GCGAGCACAAGCAAGCATAGCGTAAGCCAATTCAGGAATCATGGGGAGGTAGATACAGACCCTGTCGCCCTTTTTTACTCCAAGGTTTTTGAGCATGTTGGCCGTGCGGCATACATGCTCATGTAATTCTTTGTATGTGATGTGCTTCGCTTCAGCAGATGGATCATTCGGCTCCCAGATAATGGCAGTTTGTGATCCCCGCCTCTCCAGTTGACGATCAAGGCAGTTTTCTGTAATGTTAAGTTTACCGTTGATAAACCATTTTACTTCCGGCTTGTCAAAATCCCACTCCAGAACCTTGTCCCATTTTTTTCGCCACTGAAAGTCCGATGCTACTTCGCCCCAAAACTTTTCCGGATCGGAAATACTTTGCTGATATACTTTTTGATACTCCTCGAAATCTTTGATTGCATAACTCATAAGCCTGAAAATGTATATCTAGAAATATACTGTCATTTGCGCCTAAATTCAATCGAATAAGAGATATCAGGCCAAAAGGTGGGGTGGCTGCTACAAAATGTATTCGACTGCGATGGCAATTAGTGAGCCAACGATAGCCACAGCAAGACGTTTTGCATTGAAGTGATGCTCAGGACTACTTTCAAACACGATGGTGGTTGAGATGTGAAGAAAATTACCGCTGACCAGTGCATAGAGAAAAATAAGTCCGGTGTCCGATAGCAGGTCTATCTCTATCAGGTATTCCGATATAAACAAACCAAGTGGGGCCGCCAATGAAAACACAATCAGGTAAGGCACAGCTCTTTTTTTTGATCTCAATTGATCTGAGAGAACGGCCATTAGGGCGAATGCAGCAGGCGCCCGGTGCAGTGCAATACCAAAAAGTATGGCGTTAACATCGTAGTCGAATGAGGCCTGCGCTGGCTGCGCCACCATGCCGCCTTCCAGGAATGCATGCACACAAAGTGCTGACAACAGCACCAAAGCAGAAATTTCACTTTGCACATGTGAATGGGAATGTCCAGAATGATCGTGATGAATATGACCGTGCTCAACACCGGAAGTGAAGTATTCCAGAAATTGTTGAAGGAAGAACCCCATCAAAACAAATAATCCGATCAGCTCAACTTCCTGATATTGTCGATAAAGTTCGGGGAGGATGTGAATAACTGTAATTGCAAACAAATACGAGCCGGCAAATACGAGGAGTAGTTTAAAATTGCTTGTTCTTGTTTTTGGTGCAGCAAAAATGATGAGCCCCGCCAACAACGGCACGATAAATAGCACCGTCATCTTCATGGGTTAATCTTCATTTGTGATTCAATTCCCTTGGTGACATATGTCGTTATCCCATTTGCATCCGAATAAATTAAAAACGCATCCAGCTCAGGATGTTTCGATAGTATGTCAATTGCTTTCTCGTGACCCATAACCATGAATGCCGTGGCCCATCCATCGGCTGTCATGCAATCTTTCGCGAAAACAGACGCGCTTAGTATTTCTCGTTGAATCGGATATCCAGTTGAGGGATCGATGGTGTGTGAGAATTTCTTTCCATCTTCTTCATAGTAATTGAAATAATTGCCAGATGTCGCCATCGCCTTATCACTCAGTGACACATAAGCTTTGAACGATTGATTTGCATAGGTCGATGAAGGGTCAAGAACGCCTGCCTCCCATGACTTCTTCGTTTGTAAATTTTTTCCTGTAGCAGAAATCTCTCCACCAATTTCCACAAACAGGTTTTCTATTCCTTTTGATCTGATCAATCGGGCTACTTCATCAACACCATACCCTTTTGCAATAGCACTAAAATCAAGTTGCACCCGATCATCCTCTTTCCACAAACTGTCCTCATTGAAACGAATTTTATCAAAGCCAATAAAATCCCTTATCGAATCTACTTGAATACTGTCGGGCTTGATTTTTTTGCCAGGACCAAATCCCCATGCATTGACCAAAGGCATCACGGTCGGATCGAATGCACCCTCTGATTGCTCAGTTATCTCTCTTGAACTCTTTAGAACAGGTAAAAAAAACGGGAGCTC
>DAORAG010000557.1:0-2006 GCA_035344095.1 Cyclobacteriaceae bacterium
CCTTTACTTTCTCTAGATCAATGATGTTATTCTCGCCAAGCGACTTGACATTTCTTTTTTTGAAACGCGTTAGTACTTCCTCAGAAGTGCCTTCATAGTTGGTTGTGTACGCTGATAATTTTGTTTTAATGCCAAGGCTGTGAAAGAAGTCGGTTGTTCTCTCAATTGCTAGTTTCGCCTTTTCATCAACACTTCCAGAGCCAACTTTCCAGACTTCTTCTGCATACTGTGCCAGCTTTTCTTTTTTGGCGTCAAACACAGACCGGTAGAGGTTGGGTGCGATGATGGCGAGTGTCCTTGCGTGATCGATACCATACAAAGCCGTTAACTCATGACCGATGGCGTGTGTTGCCCAGTCTGTGGGAACTCCCGCACTAAGTAGTCCGTTCAGTGCCATGGTGGCGCACCACATAAAGTTTCCAGCGGCTACTTCATCACCTGGATTCTTCATTACTTTCGGACCTTCTTCAATTAACGTTCGCAGAATACTTTCAGCAAATTTATCCTGCAGTGGAGCGCCAGCAGGGTAGGTGAGGTATTGCTCCAGCACATGGGTGAACGCATCTGTGATACCATTCGCAATTTGATTTGGTGGAATCGATTTAACGACAGTAGGATCCAAAATGGAAAACACGGGATAGCATGAACGAGCCCCGAATGAAAGTTTTTCTTTTGTTGACTCTCGGCTAATAACAGAGTAGGCATTCATTTCAGATCCTGTAGCCGGAAGCGTGAGCACAGTGGCTAACGGTACCACATTTTCCACCTTCTTTGCCGTGTTATTTACCAGAATGTCCCAGGGATCACCTTCATTGTAGTGAATTGCCAGAGCCATGAATTTCGCAGCGTCAATGACAGAACCGCCACCCACAGCCAGAATAAACTCTACCTTTTCTTTTCGGCTCAACTCTACACCTTTCATTATGGTCTCGTATTTCGGATTTGGTTCAATCCCAGCGAACTCGACAAAACTTCGGCTTTTTAGGCCTGATAAAACCTGATCATAGACTCCATTGTTCTTGATTGATCCTCCTCCATACAACAGGAGTATTTTTTTACCGATTGGCAGATGTTTTTCCAGTTCCTTGATTGAACCAACTCCAAAAATGATGCGTGTTGGATTTTGAAAGGTAAATCTTTCCATGAGAGTTGTTTAGGTTGTCTTTGTTTGTAACAGATGAACCAGCATCTTGGTTTGTCAATCTCTATTTTTTATTGCCGTCATCATATTCCAGCAGATCACCAGGTTGACATTCCAGCACTCTACATATGGCCTCGAGTGTGCTGAACCTGATGGCTTTAGCTTTCCCGGTCTTAAGTATCGACAGGTTCGCTAGTGTGAGGTCCACTTTCTCCGACAATTCACTCAATGACATTTTGCGCTTGGCCATCATCACGTCTAAGTTAACTGTAATTGGCATGGCTTTAGACAGTTAGTTCGTTTTCAGTTTGAATTTCAACACCACGCCTGAAGATTTGGGACATTACATACACAAGCGCGATGATAAAGATGAACTCTCCTGAAATCCAATTGCCCTGGAGTTCACCAGTCTCCTTCATCATCCATGCCAGGTGGCCGTTACTCACCATGGCGAGTACCCATGTTCCGAAGGCCGCATAACTTATCTTCTCTAACCGTACCACCATATCCATTGTAAATGGATTTTCTAAGTGGAATTTGGTCAAAGCCCGGATGACCAGCCAGGCCACTACGGCTTTTGATACAGCGAGACCCGCTACCAATGAAATCGCCTGGGTGTAATACCAAAAGTTGATCTTGCTTAGGCGATACAGGTTCAGTCCCCGGTAGACATCTTTTGCCGCCTCTGGGTCGACAAAACTTATCGTGTAGGAATACAATACTGCTCCTGTTTCAATGACATATGCCGCAAATGCTACCCACGCCAGGATGGGCATGGTAGCGAGAATTTGCTCTGTTCTGGTTTTAAGCTGTTTCATTTTGTGTTTGTTATGATTTGCAATTATCAATAAAAAAATATTGATAA
>DAORAG010000558.1:0-1992 GCA_035344095.1 Cyclobacteriaceae bacterium
TTACTGTTTTTGATAACTATTGGTTGCAAACAGCAGAAGCCGGTCACTGTAGTGGAAGAGGTGGGCTATTCGAACACCGACATTACTTTGGTGGGCAAACTAAAGCTTTCTGAATATGGGTTTTTTGTAGGTGATCTGAAGAATTTAAGCCCGGCTGAAGGAGTTGTCGAATACGAATTGAACTCTCCACTGTTCAGCGACTATGCGTACAAGAAACGATTTGTATCTGTGCCGAAGGGAAGTCAAGTCACTTATCATTCTGATGATGTTTTTGATTTTCCAGATGGAACAGTGCTCATCAAGAACTTCTATTACCCATCTGATTTTAGAAAACCAGGGAACGATATAAGGATCATCGAAACCCGTCTTTTGATTAGAGAGGGTGATAGCTGGAAGGTGCTGCCTTACATCTGGAATGACGAACAAACGGAAGCGTTTCTGGAGGTAGCTGGTAAGAATCTGCAGGTGTCATGGACGCAAAAAGATGGTTCGCCACGTGAAGTGCTGTACTCTGTCCCCAATATGAATCAGTGTAGTGGATGTCATTTACGAGGAGACAAAATAATGCCGATTGGACCCACCGCACGACAGTTGAACGGCTCGATCCGGGGTAAAGATGAAAATCAACTGGTACAATGGTCGTCCGCAGGATTACTGCAAGGATTGCCCGAGATGACTGAAGTACCACGACTTGTTGCCTATGATAATGATGAAGAGCCAGTTAATTTACGTGCAAGAGCATGGCTTGAAGTGAACTGCGCGCATTGTCATCGTCCGGATGGTCCAGCGAAAACCAGTGGACTACATCTGCTGGCAAGTGTCACCAATGGAGCAGCGTTAGGAATCGGTAAAGCACCGGTTGCAGCAGGGCGGGGCTCAGGTGGTTTGCATTTTGATATTGTTCCTGGAGACCCTGAAGCATCGATCTTGTTTTACCGTATTCGATCATCAGATCCTGGTGTAATGATGCCTGAACTTGGAAAAAAACTGGTTCATGAAGAAGGTGTTGAGCTGGTAAGGCAGTGGATAACACAACTTAAAAACGATGGAGTATAGCATTCCTACGCAACTTGAAACTGATCGTCTGTTGCTTCGGATGTTCCAACACAAAGATTGGAAAGACATGCATGCCTATTACGGTGATGAGGAATCGATGCGCTACACGACAGGAAGAATGCTGACCGCGGGCGAGACCTGGCGCACGATGGCAGGCGCTGCAGGGCATTGGCTGTTGAGGGGTTATGGACCTTACGCTGTGGAAGAAAAACAATCTGGATCGTTGATCGGTATCGTGGGTCTGTGGTACCCCAACGACTGGCCTGAACCAGAGATTAAATGGGGAATAATTCGAAGTCACTGGGGAAGGGGATATGCTGCTGAAGCTGCGCGGGCTGTGAAGGCTATGGCGTTTGCAACTCTGGAGAATTGTAAGCTCATCAGTTTGATTTTTAAAGATAATGCCAACTCCATTCGTGTGGCCAAGTCAGTAGGCGCAACTCTGGAGAAAGAAATAACATTTAGAGAAAAGGAATGTCTTATCTTTCGCCATCAACCTGATTGACCACTTGATTTCTTTCGAACTTCCTATTACTGTAACCGCGGCTGATCTTGATGAATTAAATCATGTCAATAACGTGGTGTATGTGCAATGGGTGCAGGATGCTGCCAAAGCACATTGGGAGAAGATTGCATCGATGGCCGTAAAGGAAAAATATGTTTGGATGGTACTCAGGCACGAGATTGATTATGTCAGCCAGGCTATGCTCGGAGATCAGCTTATCGCAAAGACATGGGTCGAGTGGTCGGAAGGGGTGCGGTCGGAGAGAAGAGTGGAAATAAGACAGGCGGGGACTGGAAAAATTGTGATTAAGGCAGCGACATTGTGGTGTTTGCTCGATGCGGTAACGAGAAGGCCAAAAAGAATAGAGGCAGATATCACTTCAATCTTTCACGACTAAGCAGGAACCTTTTTTCTGTAGTCGGAGGGAGTAA
>DAORAG010000559.1:0-1987 GCA_035344095.1 Cyclobacteriaceae bacterium
GTGGTGAACCACAGTAGCGATGAGCACGAATGGTTTAAGCAAAGCCGAAGCTCACGAGATAACAAATACCGTGACTACTATCACTGGTGGCCAGCTGAGAAAGGAAAGCCACCTTACCGGCACAGCCTTTTCGATGTGAATGGAGACGCATGGATGTATGACTCGACAACCAATGCCTATTATTTGCATTACTTCTCGCGGAAACAACCTGACCTTAACTGGGAAAACCCAGCCGTAAGACAAGAGGTGTATGACATCATGAAATTCTGGGCGGACAAAGGCGTAGACGGGTTCCGACTGGATGCATTTCAGTTTGCCTCCAAGGACATTACCTATCCTGTATTTCCAGGATTGTCACCCACCAACTTCATTGATTATTATGCCATGGGTCCTTACCTGCATGATTATCTGAAAGAAATGAATCGCGAAGTGTTCAGCAAATATGATGTGATGTCTGTTGCCGAAGGCGCTGGTAAGAGCTACCAGGATGCGCATGATCTCGTGGACGCGGATAGAAACGAACTCAACATGGCCTACGCATTCGATGGGGTAGATATTCCCAAACCAGAAGGCTACTCGCTTTTAAAGTTCAAAAAGGTCTTCTCTGAATGGGATAGCGCCTTTGCTGAAAAGGGTTGGCTCTCTATTTTTCTCGCCAACCACGACCAGGCCAGGATGGTAAGCCGGTATGCCAATGAAAGTCCGGAATACCGTGCCTATTCTTCAAAGATGTTGTCCACTTTTATCCTCACCATGAGAGGTACTCCGTATGTTTACTATGGTGATGAATTGGGTATGTCTAATCCTGGCTTTACCGATATTTCCCAATACAAGGACATCGCTGCACTTAACGAATACCAAAGGATCAAAAATACCGGAGGTGATCTGGATAAGTTTATGAAGACGCTCCAATTCGGAAGCCGTGACAATGGTCGCACACCTATGCAATGGAATGACAGTACCAATGCAGGATTCACCAGTGGTAATCCATGGATTCAACTCAATCCGAATTACACGGAAGTGAATGTGGAGCAGGAAGAGAAAGATCCGCAGTCGGTATTAAATTACTTCCGAGCCTTGACCCAACTTCGAAAGTTAAATCCGGTGCTGGTTTATGGTAAGTACACTTTGCTTGATCCGACCAATGAAACCGTTTACGCCTACACCCGTGAGTGGGAAGGTGAGCTGTGGACCATCATGCTTAACTTTAGTGATCAGGAGGGAAGCGTCAACAGTGACGTGGATTGGTCAAAGCAAAATCTGGTTCTGGGCAATTATGAGTCGCCAAGGACCGATGGAACACTAAGACCTTACGAGGCAGTAATTGTAAAAAGATGAATGTATTGATCATGGGCAGCACGGGGATGATTGGAAAAATCATCCTCAGGGAATGTCTCCAGAGTGAGAAGGTGAGGCGTGTGACCACTATAGTTCGCAAAGCGACTGGTATGTCTCATGCGAAACTAAACGAGGTAGTCCATGGAGATTACCTTAACTACGATCCAATCGATTACCACTTCGAACAAATCGATGCGGCCTACTTTTGCATTGGCGTCTACACGGGTCAGCTTCCCGATAAGGAATTCAAGACGATCACCGTTGACTACACTAAAGTATTTGCCGATGTGCTGAAGAAAGGAAGCCCAAACGCTACGGTATGCTTCCTAAGTGGAGATGGTGCCGACCAGACAGAGAAGTCAAAAATGTCTTTTGCCAGATACAAGGGAATGGCGGAGAACTATCTTGTTCAAAAGGAGTTCAAGCATCTTCACCTTTTCCGACCAGGGTATATTTACCCGGTGGAGAAAAGAACGGAACCCAATCTGATGTATCAGACGATGCGTTTTCTCTATCCCATACTGAAAGGTCTGCTGTCCAAGACATCCATCACCTCTGAGGAATTGGCCAAGTCGATGTTCAAGGCAGGCCTGGATGGCAACGCACCTCAGGTGCTGGAAAATGTAGACATCAAGAATTACTTGTACCA
>DAORAG010000560.1:0-1987 GCA_035344095.1 Cyclobacteriaceae bacterium
AGAGGTTATTGAGATCGCCACCAGCCAAATATCCCGTTTTGTTCGACACGAACAAGTCTACTCTGCCATCGTTGTTGTAATCCCCAGCGCATACACCCCAGGAATTTTTCTTCACTTCCACAAAATGCCCCTTGGTCACACTTTCAAATTTGCCATTGCCAAGGTTCTCATAATAACGGTTTGCCTGATTTCCTCCATTGCCCACAAATACATCCAGGTCTCCATCGTTGTCAAAGTCTTCCCAAACGTTGGCCAATGAAATGCCAACGTCCATTGCAAGCGGCCCGTCTTTTACGCGAATGATTGTGTCTCCTTCATTCCGATACAAGTTGTTAGCCAGGCCACCCTGTGCACCGCCCCAATTGGTAACGTACGCATCGAGGTCACCATCGTTGTCATAGTCGACCCAATTCCATGTTTGTCCATCAAGAGAGTCCCTGGCAAATACTTCGCTGGCAAGCTGCTGGAAACTTAGCTTACCCGTCTCCTTCAACATGTTCTTGTATAAGTAGTCAGGCGCAAGGGTGCCATTGGCTGGCCCGGATCCAATGAACAGGTCCGCATCTCCATCCTGATCGTAGTCCGACCATGTTGCGTTGGTGAATGGAGCTGTCACGCGCGTGATCGGTGTTGTAATCACTGGGGTGAATGTGCCCTGCGGGTCGCCATTATTTTTGAAAAGAAGATTGCTGGTGGATGGCAGCCCAACAAATCCGCCAGCAGGGTGAATGATCAGCAGGTCCAACAGTCCATCATTATCGATATCACGCCAGGCAGAAGCAAATCCTCTGGCTGCGCTCTTTGTCACATCGTAGTTTTCGTTTCTGTGAAAACGTCCGTTGCCCACATTGTGATAGAGAAGTGATCCGATGTTTGTAAATGCATTAACAACAAAAAGATCTGCTTTGCCATCATTATCATAGTCGCCCCAGGAGTGCCCGAAGGTAGCGGTCTGCATGTGGGTCACTTCGCCAGCATCCACTTTGGTGAACACGTCTTTTCCTTCATTTCGGTAAAGCGTGTTGAACCCCATGGGACCATTGGCATTGGAAAGGAATATATCCAGGTCGCCATCACCATCGTAGTCGACAAAACTTGCTCCGTTGGTATTGGTGGTATCGGTGGCAATAATTCCCTCGGTGATGAGTGTGAATGTTTGTCCCTGGCTTATTGAGCTGTATAATGATACCAGGCCGATTAAAAGGATGAAATGAGAAGGCGACTTTTTCATGCAGGATGTTTTTTCCCGCGATGCTAGTCAATCACTACCACAGACATCCCAATCCTTATAAGGATGAGCAACAAAACAATATCAAATACAATAAAGTGTGGTAGTAGCCCCTGCCCTTGCATGCAGTAGCATTCCTAATTGTTTAAAAAGTATTTAAACCTTCCGGGCAACAATTACCCTATCGGGATCAGTAATGGTCAGTGATTTTATATTCTCTTTTTCAAACTGGAAGGAGACAATGGTAGACGGAGCTCCGTTGTAGAAAAATTTATTTTCACCAATCTTATACAATGCACCGCCAAAGGCGCCTAATCTTCCAAGTGAAATAAAATTACGCATGTTCAAACGTATCGTAAATCCTTCTCCCTCGCCATCGCCATATCTGTAGTCACCCAGATATACCTTCTTTTCCTCGTCAGCCATCTCCTCATATTGTTCTCCATCTGCATTACCCAATGATTCAAGGTAGGATATGAGTTTTTTCAAAGCAGCGATGTTTTCCTTAGACATTGTATCTTCCATACGCTGGCCTGTCTTCGCATGTTGAAGCAGACTAATACCGTGGGGTCCAAGATTTTTTTGAATCCCGGGTGAAAACTCGATCATGCCCTTCACTGCCTCATAGGCGCCCAACATTGCGTAAGTAAAGATGTTAGCTCTCGCACCATTGCTCATCAGGTACATCGCGATATCCCTTCTTCCGGTATGGGAAGCTGCACCGAGTGCTGATTCAAAATCACCGAATCCCCAATCCCA
>DAORAG010000561.1:0-1964 GCA_035344095.1 Cyclobacteriaceae bacterium
GAGCAAGACAGTGAAAAATCTACCTCCAAGAGATTTTTACAAGTCGGCCAACTCTCAGTGCTGATCAGTTTTGCACTTGCGCTCATTCTCATCTATCGCAAAGGCCGCCATCAACTACTTTGGCTGGCTCATTCTCTTGAACCATTCACCAAATCCTATATCCTGTTCCGCGTGTTCAGGATATGATCTGATCACTACTTCCAAATCTAACAGAGGATAAACCTCTGGTAGCCCTCTTCCCTGCTCTCAGTGTGGCAGTCAGAAGTATTGAGCTCTGGAATATTTCTCAACTTTTTTAAAATCATCTTACTCATCGTTTTTAGACAATTATTCTAATGAAGAAAATTCACATCATCACATGCTTGATATCAATGCTGATATATGCCGGCTGTGAATCACACAAAGAAGGCGGGGAAGAAAGTATTGAATTCATGGTCACCAGCCCATTGAAAAAAGATACTGTCACCAACCGGGAATACGTTTGCCAGGTTCATTCCATCCAGCACATCGAGTTGAGGGCCATGGAGAAAGGATACCTGGAAAAAATATTTGTAGACGAAGGCCAACAAATCAGGAAAGGCCAACTGATGTTTCAGATTATGCCGCTTGTGTACCGGGCTGAATTACAAAAAGCTGAAGCGGAGGCAGAGTTTGCTGAAATTGAATACCGCAATACGAAGGTATTGGCCGATAGCAGCATCGTAGCACCCAATGAACTGGCGCTTGCCAAAGCCAAATTGGACAAGGCAAAAGCAGAACTTGCATTGGCTCAGGTTCATCTGAGCTTTACTGAGATCCGCGCACCATTTGATGGCATCATGGATCGGTTCCATGTGCGACTAGGAAGTTACGTAGATGAAGGAGAACTGCTCACCGAGCTATCCGACAACAGCTTCATCTGGGTATACTTCAACGTGCCCGAGGCAGAATATCTGGAATACAAAACGCACGTGAAAAGAGACAGCACGATGAAAGTGAGTTTGCTGATGGCGAACAACAAAATGTTTAATCACGAAGGCAAAGTTTCCGCTATCGAAGCTGACTTCAATAACGAGACAGGAAACATAGCCTTCAGAGCTACCTTCCCCAACCCGGAGGGACTACTTCGGCACGGAGAAACGGGGAATATCCTGATCAGGGTTCCACTGAAGAACGCGCTGCTCATCCCACAGAAGTGCACATTTGAAGTGCTGGACAAGAAATTCGTTTTCGTTGTCGACAAAGATGGAAAGGTTCACTCCAGGAGAGTGAACATTGAAGCGGAGATTACGCACTTGTATGCAGTATCTGGCCTGGAAGAAGGCGATCAAATCCTGTTGGAAGGATTGAGGAAAACAAGAGATGGCGCCAAGATAAACTTCAAGTTCATCAAGCCAACTGAGGCGATCAATCAACTCGAACTCTTCACTGAGTAGAACAGTAAGCAAAAAGAAAAATCATGTTTAGCGGAATATTACATAGGCCGGTATTTGCCATCGTTATCTCAGTAGTCATACTGTTCATCGGTGGTCTGGCCATAAAGACCCTACCGATCTCACAGTTTCCTGAGATTGCACCTACCACAGTCAACGTATTTGTGGATTACCCGGGATCGAATGCAGAGGTGTTGGTTAACTCTACCCTCATTCCCCTGGAACGCGCCATCAACGGTGTTCAAGGTATGCGCTACATTTCCTCCGATGCCACCAGCGCAGGTGAAGCAACCATCAGGGTAATTTTTGAGCCCGGCACTGACCCCAACCTTGCCGTAGTGCAAGTGAAGACAAGGGTTGACCAGGTGATGCCACTGCTACCTGAACTGGTGCAACGAGAGGGTGTGATCATCACGCCTATCCAACCCAGTATGTTGATGTATGTGAACCTGTACAGTACAGATGAACACGCGGATGAAAAGTTTCTCTACAACTACGCCAACGTAAACCTGATCCCAGAGATCCAACGCATCACGGGAGTAGCAAGAGCGC
>DAORAG010000562.1:0-1960 GCA_035344095.1 Cyclobacteriaceae bacterium
CTAAGTAATCAAAATAGGAGGCGAGAGCTTTGAGGACTCTGCCAATGCCGCATCCGATGTCCAGGATTTTCCACGACGATAAGGGAGGGACAGGAAGGGTTGCCAACAGAGCCTGGGCAGTGTCTTTTCCCGATTGAGCGAATTTCTCTTCTGTGCGGTAATCCTCGGTGGCAATCCAGAATCTGGCATGGTGTTGGGCCCGTTCGTTCCAGTCATGTTTCATTTTTTCCACAATGTTCATACGTCTCCGCATCTCCATCAGTTCAAGATATTGATCGTGGGCCAATGTTTGATGTTGTTTCCATATATTCGCGTGTGATTGGATATCTTTTTGTATCCCCTATTTGGCTCTGCTTTGTTAAGAATACGTCCTTGATGCTTTATCTTGGAACATACGATTGAGCAAGTCCGTTGCCAACTTCATTGGTAATGGTACGGCCAGCATATTGGGATCACAATTTTCAGGATAGGCTTGTGAAAGGTGTTTTTTAAGAGAGCCAAGTAGTTTATGCAATGTGGAGAAGATAATGGGCAAGAGATTCTTGGGAGTGGAAAGGTATGCCCAGCTTTAGGATTTAGTAATTAAGCTAATGTATCTATATCCAGTTGTTTTTCGATAAAGCGATGGATGAAATTTTATAGAGTATGCTTTTTGACAGGGTTATAAAAATAACGGATTTTCGAGTGGAATTTTATACGAGGAGCGAATGAAGGAGTGTTAAACGAACAGATCAAGATGAGAGGGCAAAGCATCGGTTGATTTTTCAGAGGGAGAGCTTTCTTCGTTGGTCTTTCGTTGCAGTTCCTGGCGGGCTGCTGCTTCAAGGGCATTGGCTGACAACGCCACCGCCCGATCCTGGGCCGAAGGATCTGCTGGTGCTAGGGGTGCCGCCCGAATTTGCTGGGATTTTTGTAAGGTGGCTTGTGGATTACTTGGACAGGAGAAGTAAGTGTCAATACTGACTTCTCCTCCAACAGCATAGATTTTTCCATCAGACTTCGTGAAAAGAAAAAAAATGCCCCATTTGGTTAGGATTCCGGGTGATGCTATGTGCGACTGCTCGTGATTTCGGAACTCACTGTCGCGACTCTGAGGTTCCACGATATCATTTTCAGTAGAGGGAGTTGTTTATGATTGTTTGGCCTCATGTCCGTCAGAATGTCTCTGGAGGTCTAATGGAGAAGTATGGAGTGAAAATGGGTAGGGTGAAGAGGATGTATTTTGGAAAATCCTGGCCTCATCAACTTCGGACTTTTTGGACATAAATTAATGCTTTTTTGACCAATCGGAAGCTATCAGTCATGGAAGTAGCTCATTGAAAGATTCTAGTAGAGGCGGCGAACAAACGATAAAATCAGAAAAATATCATGGATATTTTACCCTTGAAACGCTAGTCGTGCATCGTTTTCCTTCAATTATCGTTTCCGGGGTCAATAGCCTTCTCCAACCCGTTCCTGCTCAGGATTTTGAAGCAGGAACGGGTCGAGGCCATTCAACCACCCTTTTGGGTTTCACTGGGAAGACAAAAGAAATACTTATTGAGAAATAGATGGATTTCAATACAGATGCGTTCGCTCACAAAATAACGGTTTTGTTGCCATCAATGTCTGGTAGTCGATTTGACTGCCTCAGTCCGCATTATGCTCCCATGCCAGTAGTTCCTCTACCGACTGCCTTGTTGTCTTGGGATTGAAGAATTCTGATTTTTAACAGTGCCGGCGCAATTGTTTGGTAATCTTCTTTGTGTCCAAAGCAGGCTTGACAGGCCATAGAGTCAGAGAAGCAAGAAAGATACTTAAAAAGACCAGTAGTAGAAGCGTAGTGGTGGTGTCTGGTCGATGGATCTGGTCAAAATATAAGGCTTGCGCATTCTCCAGAACTTTGTCCGCAGCAGAAACCCCGCCAAAGAGTATCATGGTCATGAGGGACCCAATAATCATTCCTCCGAATATTTTCAGC
>DAORAG010000563.1:0-1958 GCA_035344095.1 Cyclobacteriaceae bacterium
CTACTTTTCTTTTGTTAATAATAATATTTTTTATGTCCTCTTTAACGAATTCAAGGGGGGACACATTATCCGAAATTTTGTAGGCATCTATCTTCAGATAATACAAGAATCCAGCATCACTGGTTTCATAATATGGATAGCTTTTCAAAAATTGAATCTTGTTGGGAATCTCAGCCAGCGGTGAATTAACGACCAGTTTGTCAAACTCAATCCAACTGGAATCGGAAAGGTGGTAGGCAGAGGAGAAGCTAAGGCAATAGGACCTCAAGTCATCTCTGTCTTTCTCTTTGTTGGAAAAAATCAGATCCTTGATTCTGTTCACCCGAGGAGCGCCTTGCGGCACTTTGATAAAGGTCCCTTTGATAATATTTTGTTTCAGGATAAAGTTGTCAATGTTTTGGGCATAGTATGCTTCAATCTCCTGATCAGAAACACTGTCTGTCAGGTTTTGCTGGATATATAATTTCTGAAATTGATAGCCTATCAAGCTGTAGCGATAGTCTAATATCTTCCGCTCAACTTCCGCCTCATTGATATCTATTCTTTTCAGCGCTTCGTTGATCAACAGTTGCTTTCTGATCCAACTGTTTACATAGGCAGTCATACGACCCGCGCTATCTTCCTTCGGTGTGCTTGCTGTCACGATGCCTTCCAGTTCATCAAGATACAGGTATGTATCATTCACACGCGCAACGGCCTTGCGGGTTGCATCTTCGTCAGACTGATCCTTTTTCATTCTGATGAGGTCACAGCCCGACAACAAAAGCACAACTGTGCTTACTGCCAGTACCGAAATGAACGCCTTACGTGGTAATCGATTCAAAATGATATCTAATTGATTCAACCTTTCGAAGTGAGAATTGAGATCGCTTCTTTCTTCCCTCTCTTATTTATCTTCACGGGATATTTGCTTCGCAATATTTCAATCCACTTTTTTTCTAACGTATCCTGAAAATCAGAAATTACGCTTGCCCTCACTTCCTCAAATTTCTTGATCCCAGGCGCTACCAGGCTGCTAATTTCCACAAGATAGTACATTCCGTCTGCTTCAGCCTCCTGTAGTCCTATTACCCAATTGACCCGATCGACTGCCGGATGCTCTCCCTTTTCGTACGCACGTGAATTCGTGATGGATTTAAACTTCTTCAGGTCTTCAGGTTTTAGAGTATCTCCTTTCAAGATTATTTCCTTCACGTGGTCACTAAATTGTTTGTCTTGAGTTGCAAAGATTTTGGCTTCAACTCGATCGCCTGCCTTGTATTTGTCACGGTGTGATTGATAGTAGGCCACCTGGCCCAGCGAGTCATCGGACGCCTTATTCCAGACTTCCTGTTCCATTATGGAAAACAACAAAATGCCCTCCCGATATTCGTCCACCAGGCTCTTGTATTCCGGATTTTCCAGCTGAAGCTGGATATCCTCCTCATTGCTCAACACGGCATTGACATAAGATTCATATTGTCTGTTTACGTACGCTGTAGGTGACTCCTTTGTCGAAGAGTGGTTTTTTTCAACATATGCTACAAAGTCCGTCAGTGTATATTTTTTTGAATTCACCTCAAACAATTCGGTACTCATGTCTAAACTATTCGCAGGCTTCCACCCTGCTTTGGTGATGGTTGAATCCATCAATTGGTTTAGTTTGTTGCGCAGCTCTTCCGATTCTTGAAAATTCAATTTCTTTTTCCGCCTTTCGTCTTCCTTCGCCTTTGATATCGCCATGCGCTCATCTCTGGCAACCCTTCTTTTCAACGCAGGCTCCAATTCACTGAATGGCGGAACAGGTATTTTCTTTTCCAACTTCACTATGTGCCAACCAAACGAGGTTTGAAATGGGGAAGAAACGTCCCCAGGCTCGCGAAGCGAAAATGCAACCTCCTCAAATGCAGGTGCCGATGCCAGGGCCCCTTTTCCGAATGGACGCAACCTGCCTCCGTTGTCCTTTGTGCCAGGATCTT
>DAORAG010000564.1:0-1951 GCA_035344095.1 Cyclobacteriaceae bacterium
CCCGGCTGCGTGCCCCAAAGAAATCCATACTGTATAGGTCGTATTGAGCCGGTGTCCATTATCTCAGCTTCCAATACCACACTGGTCCGCCCAATTTGTTGAGCATCGTAAGTCACCACCTCGGGAAACTCAGCCTCATCCGTATCACAACCAAATGCAATGCAGACGAGTGACACTATGAAAATTTTTCTGAGCATTCCCTAAAATAGATATTTCTATACTTCCTTGAAACCAGACACGCCACCGGACACAATAAACTTCATGGCCGAGGGTCCAGAAATCTGAAGAGGCACCACGCTGTCTCTGGGCACCAGAAAATGATTTCCAGAAAGTGCATAAGAATGAGGGAAATAAACCGCCACCATGTCCGCTAGCCCGAGTTCTGACAAATCCTTCTGTGTTACAAAACCGACCTGGTAAATCTTGTTCTCTTTATTGATAGTGACCAGTACAGGTTTGTCGAATTTCTTTTTTTCACCTACAAAAGCCGCAAGAAGGTCTTTTAAAGAGGAATAGATCAGTTTAACGAATGGAATTCGATTCATCCCCTGATCGAAAATGTCGGCAAAGGTTTGAAAGGCATAGGTTGATGTGAGATAACCAAACAGGCTAATCGCTCCTATGATAATCACAAAACCTATTCCTGGTATCTTCAGGTGCAGCAGGCTGTCGAGCCAACTGAAGCTTATAAAAATTACATAGGCTGTGGCCATCAGGGGCACGATAAATAATGTTCCGCTGAAAAAATAGCGAACGAATTTTCTAAGGGTTTCACGCATAGTTATCAACGTTTATAATAAAAAAGGCTCCCGTTTATTCAGGAGCCTTCCATTTCTTTTTATCCTGATACTTCTATAAGGCGATTCCGATGAACGACTTAAATGCAAGTCCCATTAAGCCAGTGATGATCATCGTCAGCCCAAGCCCTTTCAATCCACTGGGCACATTCGAGTACTTAAGCTTCTCACGAATCGCTGCCAACGCAACAATTGCCAACATCCAGCCAATACCGGACGAAGTACCAAACACGGCTGCTTCTGCCAGAGTATAGTCTCTTTGTACCATGAACAATGCACTACCGAGAATTGCACAATTAACCGCAATCAATGGAAGGAAGATACCCAATGTACCATACAGTGCAGGGGAAACTTTCTCTACGATCATTTCAACCAACTGCACCATGGCAGCGATGATTGCGATGAACATGATAAACTGAAGAAACTCGAGATTCATTCCTTCAAACTGAGGACTGAGCCAAGTGAGCGCACTTTCCTTTAGAATATACTGCTGTACCATCCAGTTAGCAGGCACGATGATGGTCAATACGAAAACCACCGCTGCCCCTAGCCCGATTGCTGTAGACACTTTCTTTGACACTGCTAAATAGGAACACATTCCCAGAAAGTAGGCAAAGATCATGTTGTCTATAAAGATCGATTTGATACCAAGGTTAACTAAATCCATAATTCGATCCGTTTACTTATTGTTCTACGTAACCTGTTTTCGTTCTCTGCACCCAGATGATAATCGCAAGGATCATAAATGCTCCGATGGAGTCGACCATCAGTCCGTTGTTAACATACGGGATTCCCAATGCCTGAAACACCTTGAAGTTCAAAATAGAACCAGAACCGAGGAACTCGCGGAAGAAGGAAACAGCAAGAATAATCCAGGCATATCCTAATCCGCTTCCAAAACCGTCCAAGATGGAATCGTACGGTTTGTTACCCATTGCAAATGCTTCCAATCGGCCCATCACAATACAATTTGTGATGATCAATCCTACGAATGCACCGAGTACCTTATACATCGGATAGTTATAAGCTTTCAAGAATTCGCTCACGAGTGTAACAAACAGGGCCACCACCGCCAGCTGTACAATAATCCTGATCCGGTTGGGGATAAAATTACGAATCAACGAGATGAGCAAGTTTGAGAATACAATTGTAAA
>DAORAG010000565.1:0-1948 GCA_035344095.1 Cyclobacteriaceae bacterium
ATTCGTGATCCATTAACACGTCCTTATTGAATGCCAAGCCAGGAATTGGTCTGACATTCAATGTCAGGCAAATGGATTGTGCGCTTGTTCCTCACGGACTGTCGTGGAGGGACCATGGCCAGGAAACAAGACGGTGTCTTTTGGTAAGTGTAACAGGGAATGGCGAACGGATTGCAAATGCTGTGGATACAGGGAAAAAGGGTTGGAGCGCCCTACGGAACCGGAAAAGAGCGTATCTCCCACAAAACACAGGGCCTGGCCTTTAAGCGATAACAGGTAGCAAAATCCTCCAGGGGTATGACCCGGGGTTGCCAAGCATTCGACCGACAACTCCCCCAGGGCAATCATCTGATGGTCGGCTGGTATTTTTATGGAGGCGTCAGGCGGCCTCCAGGGGAGCAGGTCAAAATCTCCGTTTCCCAGGTAGACCGGTACTGGCCATTGAGCCAAAATCTCTTTCAATCCTCCCGCATGATCCCTATGGCCATGGGTGAGGCAGATGCCGATTAAGGTCAATGCACGTTGGGAGATGCTCGAAAGCATCTGCTTGGCATTGTACCCTGTATCAATCATGAGGGTCTGGTTGGTGGCCGGATCAGTTAATAGATACCCTTTGACTTGATATCCGCCAACGTCGCCTTTGATGGTTTGAACAAGTTCGTGTTCAGTCGTCCACTCTGGTTGGGGCTGAGGTAACCATCCGTCCAAAGTCAGGTTTATCAGGGGTGCAAGGCGTAGGTGCAAGGCCTGGCTAATTCCCTGAATTTCGCTTTTGGTCGGAGTTCGGTTGCCTTTCTCAAGGTTCTCCAGGTCGGCTTGCCTCATTTTCGCCAAGTCCGCCAGGGTTTCAATTCCCAGTCCCTGCCCAAATCGAGCCTTTTTAATGATATCGCAAAATTCGTCTTCTAAACTCATTTACATGCTCAAATTAAAATTGGCTATAGTGGTGAAAGTTCCCTCTCTTGGCTTGCTGCTTCATCTAATCAAAAAAGAGGGCTCTGTGGAAAGTGGGGTCGTCCCTGATTTTGACCAGTGAGGTTTATATAAAGTTCCTACCTAACTTTCTTGAGAGTTGTAGGGTATATAGTGCGCTTCTTATAAGATCAGCAGATAAGGGATTGTTGACATTATTTTTAGAATGCGCTACTTAAGGGTAACTGAATTTTTGGTGAAAGTTTCATATACAATTAACAGAGGAGGTTTTGATGAAACAGTGCGTAAATTTGATTCTTGTGGGACTGATGTGTTTCTTGCTCGTCGGTTGCATGGGGGCGGCAAGTCTTCAGCAGCCCAATGCGTCATTTGCTGTTGCGGGAATTTACACTGATGTGCAAGGTGGTAGCTTGGTGTTAGACAACGGTGTGGCAGCGACGAAAACAGGAACAGCTTGTAGCCACCAAATTTTGGGCATTTTGGCCTCGGGAGATACACGTGTTGAAACCGCCATGGCGAATGGAGGAATTTCAAAGCTGGTGTATGTGAATACCTCCTATAAAAATATTGTATGGGGAGTGTATACTGAAGTTTGTACGATTGCGAGAGGAAACTAGGTTTCCATAAGAGAGAGTCTCATGTTGACGGGGGAGCACCTGGAAGATTGTTCTGGGTGCTCCCTTTTTTTTGGCCATAAGGACGAGTGCTGGGTTTTTGTTGAGTGATAATTGGAAATGTTCAGCATGAAAATAGGCGTAGTCCTGATATGGTTGCTTCTTCTTTCTGTTCCGTCAAACGGATTTGGGTTGGAAAACATAGAAATTTATCTGGCTGGTTATGGGATGGCCACTCAACCCTTAAACCAGGGCCTTTCATTTAAAGGGACCGGTGGTAAAAATGAAAAGATACATGGTGACCCTGGATTGGGAGTAAAGATTGGGTTATTCCCGTCTTTATTGCACGGGTATCTTGGAGTGGAACTGGAATCATTTGGGCAGAATAACTCCCTACGTTT
>DAORAG010000566.1:0-1940 GCA_035344095.1 Cyclobacteriaceae bacterium
ATCGTGGTACCACAGACCGGCATCATTGACTATAAAGAGGTCGCTCAAAAATATGCGGAGCTGATTCAAGTCAAGGGTGGTCAGATAAATCTCAGTGAACGAGTGATTGACATACAAACAGACAACACACACTCTGTTGTGTCTTCGCAGAAGCAAAGCTACCAAACCAACCTTGTGATCAATTGTTGTGGATTGTATTCAGACAAGATCGCACGGTTTACTCATAAAAACCTCAACGTCAAAATCATTCCATTCAGGGGCGAGTACTACCAACTTAAGAAGGAAAAAGAATACCTGGTGAAGAATCTTATTTACCCCGTACCTGATCCTAATTTTCCATTTCTGGGAGTACACTTCACCCGTATGATTCATGGCGGAGTCGAAGCAGGCCCTAATGCAGTGCTCGCATTCAAACGTGAAGGGTACAAAAAAAGTGACATCAATATGTCAGAACTTGCTGAGTCGCTTGCATGGCCCGGATTCCAAAAAGTGGCCTGGAAGTATTGGAGGACCGGCTTTGGAGAAATGTATAGGTCGTACTCAAAAGCTGCATTTGTGAAGGCCTTGCAAAAGCTTCTTCCTGAAATTACCACGAATGATCTTGAGCCCGGAGGCGCTGGTGTTCGCGCTCAAGCCTGCGATAGAACCGGAGGTCTGGTTGATGACTTCATGATACTGGAAGATAAATTTGTGATCAATGTTTGCAATGCCCCCTCTCCCGCTGCGACATCATCGTTGTCAATAGGAAAGACCGTTGCCGGACTCGCCTCCAAGCGACTTTAAAACCAAAACTCTTCCTATTTGGTTGTAACTTGTATCCGATATGAGTCAATTCGAATTTGGGGCGAAAGAATTAGAGCGTTACAGCCGTCACCTCGTGCTTCCTGCCTTCGGCCTTGAAGGTCAAAAAAAATTAAAGGCCGCTTCTGTGCTGGTGGTTGGTGCAGGGGGATTGGGATGTCCTGCACTTCAATACCTTGTAGCCGCAGGAATTGGCAGGATCGGCATTCTTGATTTTGATGTAGTCAGCGAATCTAATCTGCAACGTCAGGTGCTTTACGGAACCGAGGACATCGGCAAGAGCAAAGCGCAGCAGGCAGTTAAGAAACTTTCGCAACTTAACCCTTACACTTCTCTATCGGCACTCGAGACAAAGATTGATTCTGGCAATGCGCTTGAAATCATATCGCCTTATGATGTCGTTGTGGACTGCACAGATAATTTTCAAACCCGATATCTTCTTAACGATGCCTGTGTGCTACTGGACAAACCGTTGATTTATGGATCAATTTTCAGGTATGAGGGACAAGTAGCCGTGTTCAATTTGAAACGAGCCGCAAACTACAGAGACCTCTACCCTGCTCCACCCGCAGCAGGGTCAGTGCCCAACTGTGAGGAGGGTGGAGTGTTGGGCGTATTGCCCGGGGTAATAGGTAGCTTACAAGCCAATGAAGCGATCAAAATCATTACCGATTTGGGTGAACCCTTAAGTGGGAAATTATTAATTGTGGATATGCTCAGCCTTGAAACACGGCTGATCAATTTTCCAAACCAAAACCAACGGAATTCTATCAAAAAACTAATAGATTACGATGCCTTTTGTGGCATTCAACAACCTAAGCCAGAACCTGAAATGAAAGAGATAACTGTTGAGGAACTAAAGAGACTCAAAGACGAAGGCAAAGACTTTCAACTGATTGACGTTCGTGAAATGTACGAGGTCGAGATTTGTCATATCGATGGAGAACATATACCGTTAGGAGAAATTCCTCATAGTGTCGACCGCATCAGCAAGGATAAACAAGTAATCATTCATTGCAGAAGTGGATCCCGCAGCGGCAACACAGTAAAGTGGTTGGAGAAGAATCACCAATTTGAGAACCTCTACAACCTGAAGGGCGGAATCCTTGCGTGGGCCGATCAAATTGATCCCACGATGA
>DAORAG010000567.1:0-1920 GCA_035344095.1 Cyclobacteriaceae bacterium
AGTTTGAGGACCTACAGTGGACGGAAGAAGGAAGGGAATTTACCCTGGAAGGCAAGATGTATGATGTTTCTGAAATCGAAAAGGTAGGTGAAAACTATGTCGTTAACTGCAAACATGACATTATTGAGTCGGTGGTTCGCGATTTTTTTGATGACGAACAGGGAGATGTGGGTGATCACGGAAAACCGAAAAAGAAGAACGGCCAAAACAAGAGCAGAGTTGCTAAATTTTTTCCCGGACAGAAAACTGCCTACGAGCCAGAGTTTTTGTTGTTTCAATCGCTTTCCTATTCTCAGGTAAGCGAATATTCTACTACCGCGCTACGGGAAGTTGAATCCCCTCCACCCGAATCAACATTTTTTCCAATAGTCTGACATTTGAGTACATCGCCTGAGCGCTAAGGTTATCAGGTGTAGTGTATCGTGTGACCTATGAATCACTACGTCAGGCTGACTTTTTAAAATGGTTAACTGGTGTCCATATCAGTGCAGATAAACTGAAGTGACACCTGTCACGACCTATTTCAACTTATTTTCTTAATGACTTTATGAAAAAGATATACCTATCATTTTTGGGAATACTTATTACCCTTTCCTTGATGGCCCAGTCGGGTCAGCTTACAGGTAGGGTGTATGATGGGGCGGACAACCATCCGCTCGTGAATGCACACGTGCAATTGTTGGGTGGAGGAGGAGCAACCACTGACAGTCAGGGTATGTTTACTCTCAGCTGTAACGGTGGAGGTGATCTGCTGATTTCATTTGTGGGATACCGAACCATCCGCAGAAGAGTTGAAAACTGTGATGAACAGATTGAAATCTCCATGACAATGACCAATCAGATACTGGATGATGTTGAGATTACAGCTACGTCTAACGTCAATCGTTCTATCCTTTATCAGCCCGCTTCAATTTCAAAGATGAGTGAAGTGGAGATCAACCGTGGCAATGGCTTGTTTATGGATGATGCCATCAATACCAACGTTACCGGAGTTTATATGACAAGACGAGCTGTCTCTTCTGGTCAGCAGTTTAATATTCGCGGTTACGGTAGTGGAGTAGGTTTCCGGGGTGCAAGCAACAACTTCGATGGACAGGGATACAAAGTGTACCTTAACGGCATTCCAATAACCGATGCCGAAGGGATCACGCTGATGGATGACATTGACTTTGGATCAATCGGAAATGTAGAAGTAATCAAAGGCCCTGCAGGATCACTTTATGGTTTGGCGATTGCAGGAGCGATCAACCTCGAAACCATAAAACCGCAAAGAGGGAAGACATCAATTGGCCAGCAGGTACTCGTTGGAGGTTACGGCCTTAGCCGCTACACGACACAACTTATGATTGGAGGGGACCGGTCATCACTTTTGGTGAACTATGGAAAACAGCATTCAGATGGATTCATGAGTCACAGCGAATCGAAAAAGGATTTCGTGAACCTGATGGGAGAATTTACTCCAAATGCAAAGCAGAGCATCAATACCTACTTTGGCTACAGCCACAGCTATGACGAAAGAGGGGGCGAGTTGACAATCGCACAATATAATGCACGGGATTACACAGGCAATCCTGCCTATATTAAGAACAATGCGCACTCTGAGAGCATTAGCTTCAGGGCTGGCGTTAATCACACCTATCATTTTAGCGACCATGTCAGTAACACATCAACATTCTTTGGATCAGGCGTGAGCAATAACTCCAGCTCTGCAGGGGGTTGGACTGACAAAACACCGGTGAACTTTGGGTTCCGCTCAACTTTAGACTTCAAACTTGAGCTGGGTGGTGACCTGAACCTCAGCGGTATTGCCGGAGCTGAGTCGCAAAAACAATACGCGCAAATCGTTGGGTACCGCATGGTAGCGGACAGTACCAACCTGAGTGGCTACAATATCATTGGTGATTTGCGTAGTAATCAGAT
>DAORAG010000568.1:0-1914 GCA_035344095.1 Cyclobacteriaceae bacterium
ATTTGTGTGGCAGAACGTCGGAATACGAATTGTTATTAGTAGCACTGCGGTCGCAACTTTCCTGCTGCCCTTGGTGGCTTGGAACAGTTTGCCACTGTCGGTCACGATACTTTGTGCCGTCCTCATTTATAGTGGAGTGCTGTTTCTTTTCAGCGATATCCGACAGGAGGAGTTTCGACTGCTTCTCAACTACCTATCGCACCATCGTCAAATGCAGAGTGGCTCTTCCAAAAACCAAGCCACAAAAACGGGGCAGATCTAAAGGAATTTGTGGTTTAACACTCCTGGTCCCATATAAAAGGATGATGCCAGTGAACATACGGGTAGTGAGATCGAGTCAGGATTTGGATTGCTTGCGCCCGGTCTGGGACGAATTGGGGAAAACCAACACTACTAGTCCCCCGTGGACCACATATGAATGGTTTAGCTCGTGGTACTACGCATCTTCCAAAGCGATTAGTCCTTATATCATCCTATTTCTGGAAAATGGAAAGCCTATCGGTTTGGCGCCGCTTGTACGGACTGTCGTCAGGGCCTATGGAATGTCATTTGTCCAGCTAGGCTTTATATCTGACACTAATCCCAATGAAATGATTATTGGTCAATCTGATCAACCCCGGTGTGTTGCGGCACTCTTCTCGCATCTTTATGAGGCGGAACACGAATGGGATGTATTGAAATTGCGGGGCCTGAGGAAGCAGTCTACGACAAGTCAGGTATTAGAGGTTTTCCTGCAGAAAAGTGGACGTAGGTGGATATGGGATAACAGTATCCAATCACCTTATTTGCCTATTCAAACAGACTGGGAGAACTATTACAGAAACCTTTCAAAAAATCTTCGAAATTCTGTTCGCAGGGGTGTCAAAGAGATTCAGAGGTGTGGAATTCTCAAGACATTAGATTATTCAACCCCTGATAGCGTAGATGCAGGAATCGAAATCATCTATAAAATATCCGAGCGGAGCTGGCAGGCTCAAGAGGGTACTGATATTTCTTCAGGCAAGGATGGTCGATTTTATGCAACCTTTGCGAAAGCGGCTGCTCACCGTGGGTGGCTGAATCTTAAGATTCTATTTCTCGATGACCATCCCATAGCCTTTGAATACAATATTTGTTTGGGTGGTACTGTGTACGAACTAAAGTCTGGGTACGACCTGACCTATCGCCAGTTTTCCCCGGGAAAAATACTAATGAGGTACAACGTCGAGTATTTCATTTCCCAAAAATTCAGTGAAATTGATTTTATGGGAGCGGCAGATGAATATAAGCTGCAATGGACAAAACTGGTTTGTCCGTATTCCAACCTCTGGATGTATGCACAAAAGAAGAAGTCCACGGTTCATTACTTCATAAGAGCGAAGATTATTTCAAAAATCAGACATTATAAGGTACTTAAAAAGCTCCAGCGTAAACTTGGACGCCTGGGGAGCAGTTCCGACAAACAACTATAGATCCTAGTCGCTTGCAATGGTCCTCGTCGGCCTTATGGCTTTACAGGAGACTGTGACATGGAATTGAAGATCAAGAGAATCCGGAGCTATGAAGAATTGGACAGCATAAAGCCAATTTGGGAAGAATTCCAGAACGCCAAAAATGGACCATCGGTATTTCAATCGTGGACCTGGAATCGTACCTGGTGTGAAGAGGTTCTCCGATTCCAAAAACATGCCGCTTTAGATGTCCGGGTTGCAGAAGAATCAAATGGCAAGATAGTTGCTATTCTACCAACGTATATCGACAAACGGACGATCCCGGGAATTTCTACACTGCAATTCCTTGCCCACCGCATGTCAATCTACAATGATCTACTACTCTGTGAGCCTGAAAATCAGGAACTTGCCCTGGCAGTTGCTGAATCTCTCATGGATTCTCTCGGTCCAGCTACCATAGTCCATCTCCGTCATCTGGGAGAGG
>DAORAG010000569.1:0-1913 GCA_035344095.1 Cyclobacteriaceae bacterium
CGGACTCGCCATGCTTGTACCATCGAGGTCTTTGTAGTTGTTTTCCGGGGTGGTAGAATATATTCTTACACCCGGGGCGAATAGATCGACTGACTTTTTGCCATAGTTGGAAAAGCTTCCAACAAAATCTTTTCCTGTGCCCCAGGAAGATGCGCCTATCTCCATCCAGTATTTGGACTCTGATCCGTCATCAAAGTACCTGGTCGGAAAGTTTTTTTCTTTGTCAATATCATCCGAGTCATTTCCAGCAGCATGAATGAGAAGCACCCCCTTGCTTTCCGCGTATTTTACGGCCTTATCTACCACTTCTTTTTGCGGAGAGATGGACTTGCCGAAACTCATATTGATGATATGCGCACCGTTGTCTGCAGCATACCTGATGGCATTGGCTACATCTTTGTCCCGCTCATCGCCATTCGGAACAGCCCGCACGGACATGATCTTTACATTGTCTGCAATACCTTTTACTCCAATATCATTTTTTCGGTTGGCGGCAACAATTCCCGCAACGTGTGTACCATGCATTGCGTCAGGTCCTTTCACATCGTTGTTACCGTATCCTTTTTCATAAGGGTCTGAATAGTTGTCGCCAACAATTTCGCGAGGATTAAAATCTTCATTATAGCCATACGAAATAATTTGATTGAAGTGGTCAGCCGCAGTCTTCACTTCGCCAACGAATTCGTCAATATCAGTCTCTGGGCCGATGTTCCGAAAAATGTTCAATACAAAGCCTTTGGCGAAAAGTAGCGATGGTTCGGATGTTGTAAACTTTTCAACTGCTTGCGGAGTTAGTTTGTCAACGCCTAAGAGCGTCTTTAGCGTGTCTACGCTTATCTGAACATTTTCATACAAGTTGTTGTAGAGTTCAAATTGTTCTGTGTTGCGGGTAACTAACTTTTCAAATTTTGTTTTTACCCGCTGATATTCATCAAACTCAGGCTTGTCTTTTTTCGAGATCTTTTTTTCATCCACACCATCGAATTTTTTTCTCAGACGAATGTATTCTCTTGTCAGTTCATCTGTATCCTGATTTACGTTACCATCTTTTCCGCCAATGAAATTCCAACCATGAATGTCATCGATGTATCCATTGTGATCATCGTCAATTCCGTTCCCTTCAATCTCGTCAGTGTTGGTCCAGATCACATCCTTGAGATCCTCATGCTCGATATCGACACCGGAGTCGATAATGGCTACAACCACGGTTCTTGACGGCTGATCTTTCAGGATCGTGGCGTATGCTTTTTCGACACTAACTCCCTGTAAACTGTCTTCCTGAGGATCCCTCAGATGCCAGTCTTTGGGTACGGCCGACTGTCCGCTCAGTTGGGTAAACCCGGGAAATGTGATGACAAGGGAAAAAAGAGTGATGATCAGTGTGTTTCTCACGTTGTAATATGTGTGTAATGTTTGTCGAATATAGTGGGTTAAGGCCAAGATGATGCCAATTTTAGGGTTCAAGGTTCAAAATCGCCCATGGCGGGTCAGCTGTTTTTATCAAAAACGGAGAAGATATTACTTCTGTTATCTGCTCCAATTAGTAATCGATAGGCCTTGGATAGGAATGTTGATTTTTGAATGGTAATAATAGCTCTAATATGTTCCATTTCTTTCTTCTGTTGGTTGTGCTGTTCTTTGCCTTATTCTTTTCACTGGCTGCCAAATACATCAAGGAGCTTGAGCAAGAGCATCTTCCCCGGAATACCTCTTGGCAATGGACCAATGCCTCCCATTAGCTTTCGATAGTCAGCCCTAAATCTGAAGAATTCCCGGATTCACACCCCATTGGTAAATTTTTAAATCCTTTTTACTTTTGCCACCCTGCCAATCGAGGCAGGTCCCTTATTTTGTTAACATGCCCAGGTGGTGAAATTGGTAGACACGCTACTTTGAGGGGGTAGTGCCGCAAG
>DAORAG010000570.1:0-1884 GCA_035344095.1 Cyclobacteriaceae bacterium
TCAAAACATCCCAGGGCTGAAATCCTTTATGTTTGGAGGACTTCAGCGTGTCTCCCTCCTGTTTTTTTCTCTCTACCTCTGCAAGACTATCCGCTTTGTGATAACCTCTGATCTCTTCGGCTGTCAGCGCTGTTGGTCGCATCTCTGTCCAAAATGTCGAATCTTTTTTGTGTGCCAGTGAATCAACTTTGAAAACTCGTTCCGAAACCACCTCGGGTTCATCTGATTTCTTAAGTTCTTCCTTTTCGTATTCTTTCACCAGTTTTCGAAGTTCTTTGTTTGTGATCTCCTTCCCGCTTTCCAATCGTTCCTTCAAATCCTGATCTTTTTTACTGAACTGAGTTTTTATCTGTTCTGAGTATTCTTTTTCCAGTTTTTCATCAATCACTTTCATATCCAGCTGCAAATCTGGATTAAGTGTGATCTTATAATCTTTAACCGTTGCCAGGTATTCATACTCGAATTCAAATCCAAATACTTTTCCTTCAACCTGGAATTGTTGGGAAACCGGAAGCCACACCTTGTCTTCCACAGGGTTGTAAATCTGTTTGACCTGAAAATCGATTCCCAGTTTCGTCACCTCAAATTCAAGGCTATGAATGCTCCACCAGTCCTCAACAATAAACAGGGTGCCTTCAAACACATTGTCGCCCCGTGACCGTGGAGTTACCTTGATTTTGCTTACATCATAGCTCCTGTCCTTAAATGTGCCCTGGTATTCAAAACGATAATAGGAAAAAGCCTTTGGTGACAGTGGTGAAATGGTTTCCGCTATCTCTGGCTCATAAAAACTTCCGAAGACATATTCATTGGGTGATGTATCGTTGTCATTGCCGTTGCTATACACCGCTATCACCTTCTCCTCAAACTTGTTCGGGCGTGTATAGATAACCTCACTTACCGACTCTGAAATAAACAATCGATCCTTCGTTACGCCTTCTTTTTCAAGTGCCTTTTTTGCTATCCAAGGATAATCTTTAAGTCTGCCTTTGCCCTTGATGTATACTTTCGCAGAATAGGTATCGATTTCCTGGGTATGAAACTTGGCCTTTGCAATCGCCTTCCGCATGATGGTGTAAGCGGGATCTTCATCTGCTGCTGTGATTGTGACATTTTGTAATACAATAGCCTGACTCTTCAGTACGATATCAAGGCTTATCCATGATTCACTCACCACAACTTCCTTCGACACCGATTCATAGCCAAGGTATTGGAATACGAGTTCATAACTTCCGGGAAGCAGTGATATTTCATAGTCACCGTCCAATCCTGTCACTGCTCCGGACCCCGTTTGTTTGACGAATATGGTCGCATACGCCAATGGAGAACCATCATCGGTAGTGACCTTACCTCTTATACCTCCAGCGAATGCTGAAGAACAGAGGGCCAACACGAGGCCAGTAATCTTAAAAATTCTGGAAACTGACATTTGAAAACCTAAAGATAGAAACCCCTTGACCGAATCAGTTGCTCCACTGACTCTGGAACGAGGTACTTTATCGACTTGTTGCCTTTTATTTGATTTCTAATAAAAGTTGCAGATATGTCCAAAACAGGCGCGTCAACCATTTTCACATTGGCATGACGCTTTAAGTCGGAATTTGTTACGCGCGGGCGCGGATAAACGAAGAGTTGATATGAACTAAGTATTTGTTCATGGTTCTTCCACCGACTGAAATTGGCAAGGTTATCTTCACCAATGATCAAAACGAAATTCTTATCTGGATTCTTCTCAGCTAGGTGTGTAAGGGTATAGGCAGTGTAGTTAGGTTTGGGCAAATGAAACTCGACATCTGAAACATCGAATTTGTAATTATCGGCAATAGCCGCTTTGACCATGTCAAACCGATCAAACTCATGCAACAGACCTTTGCTTGGTTTCAG
>DAORAG010000571.1:0-1878 GCA_035344095.1 Cyclobacteriaceae bacterium
CCTCCGCCCCCGTCAGCACCCCGACCTCCGCCAGCGGTCGACGGAACGTTGGAGTTAACAGGCGGAAGCCGCGGCCATCTCGGTTGAACGATTTCTTAATTGTTTCGGGATAGCATACGTGACATTTTTGACGCCGTAACCTCCTGCTTGCCGCCATAGTCTCTCGATATTTCCTCACCAAGCCTGCGTAGCCTTTCCAAGGCCCCATATAAACTCTCAATTCGCGTTGTATCTATAACCATGCGAATAGCTGTTCCTGTATAACTACATGGTAGAAATTCTGAATGGTTTTCATTGAGATGAAGGGCTCTTTCACCGCTACAAATTATAAAGTCGCCACCTTTTTTTGCCAATGAGCTTGTCATAAATAAACCATAACCGGAGTTGCCCCAGTGACCATCAGGGCTTCTCCCTCGCATTCTTTTGGTGCCAGATACCCCAGGCTGTATAGAAAGGAACAAAGCTGTTTCGTCAGTTGCGACCTCCACTGTTGGATTTTTGAGAAGGGACTGCCGAAGACCAATTCCCTCATCAAGAATGCCTATTTCAACCCTGTCCTTGGTTGGCCAACACTGAGCGGCGTACCAAATATGGGCAGCCTGGCTGTGTTCAATAACGTTCCTTATTATTTCTCGGATTGAGTATGTAAGAGTATCTGTTATATCTCCCTGCGCATTTCTGGTTAGAACTTTTGCAATTCGCTCCGACTCTCTTTCAACAATCTCGCCGTGATGAACATATTCATTTGAGGCTTGTCTGGCAATTCTTCCTGTTGTTAATCTTGTTAAGGGTATATAAGTTCCGCTGCCGGGTGCTTGTCCGGGGTCATTGCCATGGCTGAGACCGAAACTTTTAAAGAGCCCCATCCATGAACCATAGGAATGATTTTGGAAATTTGTTGCTTTTAGCTGCATATCGCCATCATGTATCGCCTTTCTCTTTGCGTGGAATTGACGAATTATCGCAGAGAACAGAAGCATTCCAAATGGTTCAACATGACCAAGACACTGAAAATCTAGAAGGTATTCATCTGATATAGGAGTTAAATCAAGCGCTATAGAGAACGGAATCGCTGACTTGGTATTTGAATAACTTCCATGAATTCCTCCCGAACATCAAACGCCAACCATAAGTCACCAACTACCCCCCAAACCAAGGCGGCTGGTTAATGTGGCTGATTCTGGCACCATAACGGAGCGGTCTATTCGAATCTTTAGGTCAAGTGACTTCGTTGCTGCAGCCTTTGAGTCGCGATAGTACTCCAGCAACTTGGTTGCTCCCTCGATATCTTTGGAAATTTCGAGAACTATACCGAACGATTTATAACCGTCGACATTGCTCAGAAAATTCTAATTTAGAAAAAAAAATGATTACGAGCTGTAAGACAACTGCACCTATCCAGGCATCATCCGCTCCACAGGTAAGGACTCTTTGGTGTGAGGCGTACTGCTGTTCGTTCTCTCGGGGTCCACTTGGCCGGCGAGCATGACTTCGTAGATTCCCTTGGCTTTGACTACCAATAGCCGGCCGGCCGTCAAAATCATCTCCGATATTGCGCTGTCATCTTCAGGCGTATTAATTTCAAACCAACCTGGTCCATCCCCTAGTTTGTCGATCAGTCGTCGATTTTTAGATCGAGCATTAACAGAAGCACCTGTTCACCGCGGCGCGTCCTCACGACAATCTTAGTGCACAAAATTCTGGTACTAAAATGGATACCCTTTTCAAGCACCTCTTCGTGAGGGGTGACGGCATTGCTCTTCTGCGGCAACTGTTCATTCAGTGCCTTGGCACTCTTCACTAAGGAATTTCAGTGCACACAAAGAAGTCGATCTCAATGTAGGAGATTCTTGAACAAGACAGAAAAAATGTCAAGAA
>DAORAG010000572.1:0-1876 GCA_035344095.1 Cyclobacteriaceae bacterium
AGTACAAAAATTGGTGGAGGCAATAATGGAGGTGATGCATGGGACACCAATGGCGTGCTTAATATGGCCGCCCTGTTTAAGAATACTGATGCCTTTGTCCAGCCAATCATCAATTGGGATGTAAGTACAGTGACTAATATGCGTGAGATGTTTGCTGGGCATGACAACTTTAACCAGGATATTTCCGGCTGGACTGTTGATAATGTGACGAACATGGAAGGGATGTTTGCAGGCGCAAGTGCGTTCAATCAGGACATTAGCGGTTGGAACACTGCTCTGGTAAACGACATGAGTGAGATGTTTGAAAATGCCACTTCGTTCAACCAGGATTTGGGCCGTGTGGGAGGTTGGGATGTAAGTGGCGTGTCAGATATGCGGCAGATGTTTCGAAATGCCAGCTCTTTCGATCAGAACCTTGGAGGTTGGGATTTTTCCAATCTATCGGGAAACGACTTAATTAACTTCTTAAACAACTCCGGACTCTCGGTGACCAACTACGATAATTTACTAATAGGGCTAGATGCTCAAATTGCAAGCCTCAGTACAACCATATCTAATTTTGGTGCACAAAACATTTACTACTGCGGGGGAGAAAGCGCCCGTGCCGCTTTACTAGCACATGGCTGGACCTTCGATGATGGGGGCCTCAAATGTATTTCAATTTTTGAAGGGCCTGACACAGCATCTCCTGAAATAGTTAATGGGCAGCCTGAGGCGATTGAATATGGATCGACCTCAACCACGAAAAGTAAGACCTACACGATCGTAAATAATCAAGCCAGCCCGCTGGTTGATGTTACCATTAGCAATCCAGGAGTAGGTTTTCCCACCTCGGTTATTATCCCTACACTTGGCAGCGGCTTACCCCAAAACTTCACTGTGGACCTTACGGGACCGGTGGGCACCTATCTCGAAACAATTACCATCACGAACGCAACCATACCCACTGTTTTCACTTTTGACGTCCATGGAGAGGTGACTGTCACGCCAGAGCCAGAGATTTCTGTTTTTGAGGGGTCGACTGGTAGTGGCACACCGATTCTCAACAACCAACTTCCTTCCTTCTTCCTGGGTACTGAACTCAGAGGAAATAGTCTGACAAGAGACTTTTCGATCAAGAATATTGGCGATGCTCCGCTGAACATCACTGATATCTCATTTCCTCCCGGCTCAGAAATTCAACTGGTGTCTATACCACCTACTTCCATTCCTGTAGATGGTGTTGAAATAATCTCGCTCATCATCACTGGCACCAATGCAGGTGCTTTCTTGGAACAATTGTCCATTACCAGCGATGATACGGATGAACCCGTATTCAGCTTCTTCGTTTTTGCGCAGATAGAGGGGCCAGACATCTGGGTAGTAGATGGAGTTGATATTTTTTCTGACCCTGAGATTACGAATGGACAAATCACTCCGATCGACATCGGTTCGGGCACGTTTGGAACTGATGTTGTTAAACAGTTGACTATCACCGATGCAACCCCAGTTAACCTGGCTGTTTTTGACATCTCTATTTCTGGAACCGCATTCACCTTTACTCCCGCTGCCCCGTTTGGCGTAGCTGGTGCGGTTGATGGGATTTATGATGAAGTCCTTCTTGAAATCACGCTAAGCGGCACCACTCCTGGAACCTTTAATGAGGTCGTCACTATCACCAGCGATGATGAAGCGGATCCGGTTTTTACTTTTCCCATCACGGGCACAATTACCTCAACCGGATGCACGACATTGCCCACAGTAAACGCGGGCACTGATGTCAGTCTTTGTACAGGCAATACCATCGCTCTTTCCGGCACCATTGGTGGAAGCGCCACCACAGCAACCTGGTCTACTGCCGGGACCGGAACTTTTGACGATAATACATTGCTTAACG
>DAORAG010000573.1:0-1873 GCA_035344095.1 Cyclobacteriaceae bacterium
GAAAAAACCCGCGAATGCCATCAAACGGTACGAACTCCATGATTTGCTCTCGCATGGCGGGCTCCATGTAGTCCTTGATAGTGATTATATCCTGCTCTTTGTAAAACCTCATCAATTCCTGATGGGCATCCTCCAGCATCTTGTCAAATTGTTTTGCATTGTTTGCCTTTTCCAGTTTGGGCAACTTTCTATTTTGATGTTCCTCAAAAGCCAACGATGCATGAGCACGTTGTAACTCACGTTGCATTAGTGTTACCTCATCCTCCCATGAGAAAGGAATCAAATGCACCTTCTTCAGATTCCAGGAATAGTTCTCCTTCCCTACGCCTGATGTCCCAGTTTTAGACGATGATTGTTCATCCAACCATTTCGCAAATTCATCTGAAGATTGTTTTGCCGCTAGTGACGCATCCGCCAAATCCGGAAAAGCATCACGAACCTCGCCTGCAAATTTTTCAAATTCATCGCCCTGCTCTCTGATTGAGCGTGTTCCCAAAACCCAAAGATCTTTTGCATTGCTATTCAGATTTCGCTTCGCTTCCTCATAAACCTTACTGATCTGTCTGAATTTTGTCGCTATTTCTGAAGCATCTTCATTTGAAAGTGGTTGCTTGTACTTTGGCAGCTCCACCGCACCATGTATCACTGGTCCTTCGCGCGATGGTACATCTGTTGGATATGGATAGAACCAAACATAAAAGGCCGGATCACTAGACCAAGGGTGCGTTACACGGTGCCGGAACTCCAGTCCATTCATCTCCGCAAGAATCAGATACCAATCGATTTGCTGTTGGATCGACCAGCCGGCTGTATCAAAACCATTCAGTCGTTGCTGCCAGATCCTCAAATCAGAAAACTGTTTTTCCATTACAGCCTTTGAATAGTCGGGTACTCCGTCCTTCATTTCGGGCGATTCAAACTCCCGCCACTCATTAAAAAAAGTGACGAGTTCTTCATAGGTGGACCCGGATACAATAGGTTCCTGTTTTGGCGGTTCCGCACAATTTGAAAGTAGGCCAACCACCAGTGCAAATAGAAATGTTCTCGACAGCATAGTTTTAAGCGTATCTCTCAATCTATACATTTTCGCCTTACATCAAAAGAAAGATTTGATGCCCGCCAACAATTTCGGGGCGCTGCTGTTGTACAACCATGAATCAAATAGTGATCATTGGAGGTTCTTCCGGAATTGGAAAGGCATTAGCTTACAAACTCTCAAGCTCAGGTGCAAAGGTGTTTGCCACCTACTGCAACACAGAGCCGAATCGTGATGCAAACAATATCGAATTTCATCATTTGGATGTCTTGAATGAGGAGCCCGATTTGTCCTTCCTTCCTGAGCGAATTGATGGGATCGTTTATTGCCCCGGAGCAATAGATCTCAGACCCATCTCCAGAATCAAGCCGAAAGAATTTATCGATGACTTCAATTTACAAGTAGTTGGTGCCATAAAAATTATCCAGGCAGCACTCCCCAGATTAAAAAGAAGTGACTCTCCTTCCGTAGTTCTATTTTCAACAGTTGCGGTACAAACGGGATTTCCATTTCATACAAAGGTCGCGGCCTCGAAAGGCGCTATTGAAGGACTTGGCAGAGCATTGGCAGCTGAGTTGGCTCCCAAAATCAGGGTCAATTTAATAGCACCTTCTATCACAGATACACCTATGGCAGCTGGTTTATTAAACTCCACAGAGAAAAAAGAAGCAAATGCTGCCAGACATCCACTGAAGAAAATTGGAGATGCAGAGCAAATTGCGTCCGCGGCAGAGTTTCTTCTGTCTGACAGGTCCAATTGGATTACAGGCCAGGTTCTTCACATAGACGGAGGTATTTCAAATCTAAAAGTTTAACATATGCTGAATTGGTTCAAAC
>DAORAG010000574.1:0-1871 GCA_035344095.1 Cyclobacteriaceae bacterium
GGTATCTGCCGTCACGTACCTGCCTGGTGAAATCTCATTAAGTTCAAATGTTACCTTGCCATCATCGATAGTGACCACAGCATTTGATACTGGTTCTGGCAACTCCTCAACAATTACTGGTTGAGTTCTTGAAAGTAGTACCTGATGTGCTTTTCGTTCTGTTGTGATGGATCCTTCAACCACAAGTCTACCGGAGGCACTTTCTCCGTGTTTCCACTCGAGTTGCTCAATGCATGAAGTCAAGCACAACGGTAACGTGAATAGAATGATATATTTCGAAAGCCTCATTTAATGTTAAAGTTGTAGGTAACGCTTGGAATAATTCCAAACAGATAAAGTTTTTGATACGCAGACTTGTCTTTGGTTTTGATCAAGTCAATGTCTTCGAGTTCAGCACTAACGAAAGCTGTAGCGGCATTGTGTCTATCGTACACATTGTACAGTCCGAATGTCCAGTAACTTTCATTTCTTCTGCTGCCACGGTCCTTTGGATAGAGCGTGAATGTTAAATCCAGGCGATGATAGTCGGGGAGACGATTAGAATTCAGATCTCCGTAAACGGGAACAATTTGTCCATCATAGCGATAGCTCTCGATTGGCAGCGTCACTGGTCTACCCGTGGCGTAGGTGAAAGCAGCTGCGACAGCCCAGCGATTTGATAAATTGTAGGATGCGCCTGAGGATATGGTATGGGGTTGATCAAAATTGGTGGGGTAATATTTTCCATTATTCAATTCTGGTATTTTTCGCTCCGAACGCGCGTAGCTGTAGTTAAACCAACCTGTGACTTTTCCTTTCTTTTTTCTTGCCGACAGTTCAATGCCGTAGGCCCTTCCTTTTCCAAACCGGAGTTCCCCTTCAAGGTACCGGTTCATGATTAGTTGTGCGTGGTTATTATAATCTACCTGGCCCGACATTGATTTGTAGTATGCCTCGACTGAGAGTTCAAAATTGTTTGAGTCCACATTTTTAAAGAAACCGAGGGAATACAAATCTGAAGTCTGTGGTTTTGTGTGATTTGTACTTGGAAACCAAATGTCGAATACATTTAACCCGAGGCTAAGATTCGAAAGCAATTGCATGTATTGGCGGTTGCGATTGTAACTGGCTTTGATTGAACTCGTGGGGCTTACGAGGTACCGGGCCATGACACGAGGCTCAAAACCTCCGTAGGTTTTGTAGAGTCCACGCTTCGTTGTCTCGGATGTCAACTGATAGTTTGCATCAAAACTGAATGAAGAGGATGCTTCAATGAGTTGATAGATAGAGTATCTCAAGCCGTATTCAAGTGATAACTTTTCTGAAAGTGATTGTTCATTGCCGACATACACTCCATGTTCAAAGGCCGTTACGTCAGGTACACCCTGACTCTCAAGTCCTTTTTTATAGCCAGGATTGAATTGATGAAGTGTGCTGCTTAATCCAAATGAAATTTGATTCTCAGGATTCAGATAATATGTGAAGTCCGACTTCAATGAGTAGTCCTCTATTTGAGAATTCCAGTTGAATTGATCACCCTCATTCGACAAATCAATGGCATAGTCGTAGTTTGAGTAAAGAAATGTCGTGTTGGAAAACAATCGATCATTGAACAAATGATTCCATCGAAGGGTACCTGTTGCATTGCCCCAGTCAATTACATACTGAAGCGTTAAAAACTTATTTAAATCGCGGCCAAAGTAGCCGGAGAGATAAATTTTGTCTTTATCGCCCAGTCGCCAATTCAGTTTGGCATTCAGGTCATAGAAATAAATAGCGGATTTTCTTGTGAATTCGTCACTGGAAAATTTCAGAAACAAATCAGCGTACGTTCTGCGAGCCGACACAATAAAGGAACTATTTTCTTTCTTGATTGGGCCTTCCAGTGTGAG
>DAORAG010000575.1:0-1863 GCA_035344095.1 Cyclobacteriaceae bacterium
TTCTCTTCAGTTAAGGAATCAGGTAGCAAGTTTTTTTTCTTCAGGTCATGAATTGTCTGATACATCAAGTAAGGATTGACACCAGACGCGCCATATCCAAGCAGAGTAGCATAGTGGTGTGTTTCCCAAACGTCACCTGCTTCCACAATCAATCCTACTTTACCGCGAAGGCCGTGACGAATGAGATAGTGGTGAACTGCTGAAGTCGCGAGCAAGGAAGGAATTTGCGCATGACCGCTATCAAAACTTCTGTCGGATAAAATGATAATGGTATACCCATCATCAATGGCATCCTGAACGTATTCACAAACGCGCTCCAATCCGTCAGCCAGTGCACCCGCTTGTCCGTTTGCCCTGAAGTAAGTAAAGATGGTTTTGGTTTGAAGATGTTTATGATCGATGTACCGAATCTTCTCAACTTGATTATTTGAGAGAATCGGACTCGGAAGCTCCAGCGTTATGCAATGTTCCGGACTTTCGTCCAACAAATTTAATGAACCGCCCACATGCGTTGTCAGCGACATCACCATCCGTTCCCGTATGGGATCGATCGGGGGATTGGTCACCTGTGCAAAGCGTTGCTTGAAATAGCTTGAAAAGTGCTGTGCGTGGTTAGAAAGAAAAGCGAGGGGAATGTCGCTTCCCATTGAACCGATTGCCTCTTTTCCGTTGGTACACATTTGTGTAACGACCAGTCGCAAATCTTCTGATGTCACGCCAAATGAAATCTGTCGTTTCAGAAATGTTCGCGGATCATATTTGTGGTAGCTCCCTCCCGGCTCAGGAAGGTCTTCCAGCCGTACTTTATTTTCTTCCAGCCATTGCCCATAGGGCTGCGCTTTACAGATAGATGCTTTCAATTCATCGTCATCGAGCAACTTCTCCTGCTCCATATCTACGATAAACATTTTGCCAGGCTGTAGACGACCTTTCCTTACTACAGTCGATTGATCGATATCAAGCACCCCCGCTTCGGAAGCCATGATCACACGATCATCATTTGTTACCACGAACCGTGACGGACGAAGTCCGTTCCTGTCCAGCATGGCGCCTACTATTTTTCCATCCGTGAAAGTAATCGAAGCGGGACCGTCCCATGGTTCCATCAGGTTGGCGTGATATTCATAGAAGTCACGCTTGTGCTTGCTCATGGATTCGTTGCCATCCCACACTTCCGGGATCAACATCATCATCACATGAGGCAGGGATCGTCCAGAATGGACAAGCAGTTCAATAACATTATCCAGGTTGGATGAGTCCGATTGCTTGGGATTGCAAATCGGCAATATCATGTCAAGTTCCTCGCGTGTGAATTTGTTGCTGGCAAAGAATGCTTCTTTTGATCGGAGCCAGTTGATGTTTCCCTGAATCGTGTTGATCTCTCCGTTGTGGGCGATGAACCTGAATGGCTGTGCCAGACGCCACGAAGGAAATGTGTTGGTAGAAAAACGAGAGTGGATAACTGCAAAAGCCGATACCACCAATTCATTATCCAGATCTGGAAAATAGAGTTTCACCTGGTCAGAGGTGAGCATGCCTTTGTAGGCAATGGTTTTATAGGACAGTGATGAAAAGTAAAATTGGTTGTTAACCCCTTTAACAGAATCTGTAATCAGATGGGTCACGAATTTTCTGAGCACGAATAGCTTGCGTTCAAAATCATCGGGAGAGGCAATCGCTTCAGGACGTTTGATGAAAATCTGTTCCATTATCGGTTCAGCTGAACGGGCAGTTTCACCTACTGAGTCATTGTGTGTCGGGACAGGTCGATAGCCCAACAATACCAGATTCATTTTTTTGATTTGCCTCTCCAGCACTTTTCGACATTCTTCCCTCACACGTTCCTCAGCAGGAAAGAAAATC
>DAORAG010000576.1:0-1859 GCA_035344095.1 Cyclobacteriaceae bacterium
ACAATTGATTCCATAATAACAGACATGAAGACTCCCGCTGCCACAATGTCCATCTGCTTTGGCATGCAGGGCAAAAGAATAAGTGGTCCCGTGCAAATGAACAGTGATACGAATGCACGCATGATTGCGGTAGATTCCGTGCTTCAATTTGATATGGCGAGAGAAGAGATCTATTCCCTGATCCATTGTCTACAACTAGAAAGTTTTAAGGAAATGAAATTAAAAGTATTGAACCCACTGGGATTAGCAATTGCCGATGCATCCATCAAATTTGTAGGCAAAGAGTCCCTTACAACTAACTATGGTTCGTATGAAACCTTTAAACTTGATTTAAAAGGTGGAGGGATTATTCCGGACAACATTATTTGGATTCAGGATAAGCCACGGAAAATCATTAAGGTGAAGGTGCGTGAACCTGAGTTGGAAATCGTGCTTGCCAAGACCTCATCTCTTGATTGACCTAGTCTGATCGAAGCGAATCCACAGGATTAGCCTTTGCCGCGGCTATACTTTTGTACATGACGCTAAGCGCGCCCACGACTATTGACCCCATCAGAGGCAGTAAAAAGAAGCCAACTCCAGGGGCTACCTTGAGCTCGTAACTTTGAAGCCAATACTGTGCCCCATACCACATCAGCGGCAATGATAGCAGGTAAGCGATCATGATTAGCACGAAATACTCGCCACTCAGTAATCGAACTATGCCTGGCACCGTAGCGCCCAATGCTTTCCTGATTCCCACTTCTTTGGTGCGTTGAAGTACGCTGAAGGAAGTAAGTGCAAACAGCCCCAGCCCCGCTATTAATACAGCGATTAGAGAAAAGAGTTTGATCACTTTGAGCAATTGCGTCTCGGCTCTGAAGTTTTGTTCGAAAGCATCATCCAAAAACCAATAGGTAAAGGGGTCATCGGGGAAGGTGGACTGCCACAAGCCCGCCATTCTTTCCACTTCATCATTGAGTGCGCCTATGCCCTCCTCCGTTTTCAGCCTAACCGCTATTGACTTGCCCGCAAAAGGGGCAGGTGTATATCTTGACATTGTGTAAATAATTGGCTCGTCTTCATTTGTGAACGCATGCTGCTTGTAGGTATTCACTACTCCAATTACCGTCTTATCGAAATGATGAATCGTTGGAGAGTATCGCCACCAAAATGTTCGTCCGATGATCTCTTCCGGTTGATAGCCCCACAATTTTGCCGCTGCTTCATTGATCACCAAGCTCGTACTGTCAGCAAAGCCGCGATCAAATGTTCTGCCTGCCAAGACTTCCAGATCAAGTACTTTCTCAAAATCATACTCCACCAGGTTGACATCCATGTATTGATCAACGGTGCTATCTCCATAAAGTCTGAACGATGAATACCAATCTACCGGAGAGCCGGGCAGCATGCTAATCAATGACATTGCTTCGACTTGGGAAGACTCTTCCGCTTGATTTTTTAATCTATCGAATTTGGCATCCATGTTTCCGACTTGTACACGCGGTGCTTTCACCACTAGTATCTGATCATCTGTTATCCCGATATCTCGACTCAGTAGATAGTCCGTTTGGTCGTAAATGAGGTATGTACCAGCAAGTAATAATGGTGACACCATGAACTGCACCAGTACCAGAGTTTTCCTTAATGGAAAACCACCTCTTTTTACAACGTATTTTGACTTCAACACTGCAGTAGTTGAAAACCCCGCCATCATCCAGGCTGGGTAAATTGAGGACAACAGCCCTCCAAAAGCCAGGACGCAAAATGCAATAATGAGAATGCGATCAATCGTAAATGGGAACGAAACTCCAATCCATTGTTGCAGTGCATCCTTAATGCCCCACAGAAAAATCACCGAGAAGGCAACCGAAACAACA
>DAORAG010000577.1:0-1858 GCA_035344095.1 Cyclobacteriaceae bacterium
ATCGCCTGAATGCTCACTGCGAGCAGCGTGACACTCATCGTTAGTAATATTGCCAGCATAAAGGTCGATACACCCGGTTCAATATGGTACGCAAACGTCTTTAGCCAGCCCTTGGCGTAATACATAACTAACGGAGTTGATATGACTCCGGCCAAAATCACCAACAAGATGAACTTCCGATTCACCAGGAAGTTGAGACCTGCTACCGTGGCGCCAAATATTTTCCTGATACCAAACTCCTTGGTCCGCTGTTCAATGGTGAATGAGACCAAGCCATACAGTCCAAGACAGGCAATGACAATACTCAGAGTAGCGAAGGTCATGACTGTCTGAAAGAGTTTATTTTCCGATGAATACATTTTGGCAAATTCTTCGTCCACAAAGTAATATTGAAACGGATATCGATCTTCGTACTTCTTCCAGGTCGCCTCGAGGCTTGCCAGCAAGTCAGCGGGACTACCCGAAAATCGGATCGACAGGTTTCTCCTGTTTCGTACCGACTGGTACATCACGACAGGCTCTACCTGAGAATATAATGACCGGTAATTAAAATCCTTCACCACTCCTATCACCGGGTAGGCAACAGGATCATCCTGAAATTTGATGGTCTTTTGTATGGGATCGGTCCACTCCAGTAGGTTCACCATGGTTTCATTAATGACCACAGCATTGGAGTCACTGGCGATCTTGGGATCAAAGAAACGGCCCATGGCCATCTCAAGTCCGTAGGTTTCTTTGAAATTAAAATCGATAGGAAACATCCTGATCTCGATTTGATCAGGAGGAAAACCTTCAGGTTGCACGAAGGTGCTGGCCGATCCGGAACCCAGCGCAATCCGCGTAAGTGAAGTAGACAGTACAGACGAATGTGTATTCACCTCCTGTTGTATTACCTCACCCTTGGAAACCATGCCAGATGTAAGCGGTACCACCATTGTGTGTTCTTTATCAAATCCCAGATCGCGGGAAATAATGTAGTCAAGTTGCTCAAAGACAATAAGGGTTCCCGATATCATCGTGACAGAAATCACCAATTGAAAAGTGATCAATACCTGACGCTGCCAATTGCCTTGAATGAGACTTCGTGCGGAAGGCTTGAACACCTCCGATGGTTTAAATGCCGAAAGCACAAATGCAGGGTAGCCACCAGCTATCACTGACACGAGTATTATCAGCAGCATGAATGCTCCAAGGATTTCTTTTTTGAATAACAAATTAAAATCCAGGCTCTTACCGGCAAGATCATTAAATAATGGCACTGCCATGTAAAGCATCAGCATAGCAAACACACCAGAAAGCACAGTGATCACGAATGACTCTCCAAGGAACTGATGAATGAGTTGCTGTTTTCTCGCACCGAGTGTTTTACGCATACCCACTTCTCTCGATCGTTTGGTAGACTTGCTCGTGCTGATATTGATATAGTTGACACAAGCGATAAAAAGAATGAAGGCGGCAATCAACCCAAAGAAATAGACATACTGTTGATTACCCGTCTTAGCCATGCGATGAAATACCACCTCATTGGCATGTAGATAGACTTCTTTAAATGGCTGCAAATAAAAGTGATATTGATCTGCTCGTGCTGGTATGTGTTCGGCTGTAAAATCCGCCAGCTTAGCCGTGAGCGGTTTTGGATCTGCGCCATCTCGGAGCAAAATATATGTAGTTATCCCCTGTGAATGCCAGTTGTTCATCCACTCGTAGTTGAGTGGGCCGAGTTGTGGCACCGTGCTGGCATAGGACACAAGTGCTTTGTACTGAATGTGAGAGTTCCTGGGGGCTTCCTTTGCGATACCCGTGATTTCAAATTCGAATCCGTTTATCCCTACGACTGATTTGCCAATGGGATCAGCAG
>DAORAG010000578.1:0-1844 GCA_035344095.1 Cyclobacteriaceae bacterium
GAATCCTCTCACTACGGTGATATCTTTTATACCAACCTGATTGAATTCATCAATTTGTGTGGACAACAGTGATTTGCCATTTACCTCCAGCATCGTCTTTGGAGTATCTTTGGTTAGTTCTCCCAGCGACCCCTGACTTGCTGCTAAAATGATGTTATTAACTTTTTTGCCGGTGGTGGGCAAATATCTTTTCTCTGCCTCTTTCAACTCGTCAGCACCTTGTAAGCGAAACACTTCACTAACGCTCACAATTTTGCCTTCCACGTTGATCAACGATTTCTCCTCGAATATTCGCTTTGTAGTTTCCTGCATCGCCTTTATGGAAACACGAATGTTGTGATTTGCCCAAATGATGGTACTGACTCCCAGATCAGCAAAATGTTCTGTTGGAACTGAGTAATACTTAGTGGGAACAATAATGACTGGGCCACGATTGCTCCACTCTTTCATAAAGGCATCGATATCCGTAGAGTCCGCTTTTTTGCTATGACACAAAATTGCATCCGCACCAGCTTTGTGATAGGCCTCTGCTCTTCTAAGTGCCTCATCCAATCCCCACCCCGCGATAAATGCCTCAAGCCTTGCCACCACCACAAAATCATCATCAGCTTGTGTATCTTTTGCTGCTTTGATCTTACCACAAAATTCATCGATATCCGCTAACGGCTGACTTTCACCTCCAATGAATGAATTGGTTTTCGGAAAGAGCTTATCTTCTATACAAACACCTGCGATGTCGCGCTGCTCGAGTTTCTTCACCAACCTTCTCATGTTGTTGAAATTGCCGTACCCGGTATCACCGTCCAATAGGATGGGAATAGTGGTGGCATCGCTCATGAACTCCAGCACATCCAGCACCTGTGTCCATGAAGCCTCGTTGTTGTCTCTCACGCCAAGTGCCGCTGAAATTGAGAGCCCGCTTCCCCATATTCCTTGAAAGCCAGCCTCTTGCACAATCTTGGCCGAAAGGCCATTATGGGCTTCCATCAGGTAAGCCAACTCAGGCGACTTGATCAGAGAAAGAAGTTGTGATGTTTTCTTCATAGAGCGGGAACAATTGCAGGTAAAAACGGGGGCAAAAATAATGATTAATTCAACGGTAATTAATTTTCATATAATTAAGTCTTAACTTTCGGGTTTGAATCCAATAAGGAAGACCGGGCATGAGGGAATATTCGTACAGGTGCCATGATTTCTCACTTCTTACTCCAGGTTTTAAGAAACGGTTTGTAGCCCCATTACTGCCGTTTGTTCCCTGGGTGATCCCAGCCAACATCATTACGATCATTTCAAACGTTTTCGTATACCTAGGCTTTTTCGTATCACTCTATTTTGAAGGGCCAGCAAGCCGGTTGGCAGTGGCTTTCCTGCTATTCCTTTACCTGGTAGGCGACCACCTGGACGGGATGCAGGCGAAGCGCACAAAAACAGGTTCTGCACTTGGGGAGTTTTGTGATCACTATCTGGACGCATTCAACAATGGAATTATTTTATTCACTGCTTTTTTAGTTTTTGATATTCACAGTCCTTTGGTGGTTGCCGTTGTTCTGACTACTTCCTACCTGGCTCACATGTCCGTGTTTTACGAGCAATTCAAAACAGGCTGGCTTACCTTCGAGAAACTGGGAAGTCTGGAAGCGGTGCTGCTCACCTCCATGATCGTTGGATTTTCTTCGATTAATATTGTATTTGACGCGCTGACTGCACCCGCCTTTCTGGGCTTTAGCTGGATCGAACTCATATTTCTTTCCTCAGCGATAGGTGCTATGTCGACCTTCCTTACCACAATAAAAAGAACACCAGGCAGAGGGACAGAAGTTTGGTTTTTCGTTGGCGGCATTATT
>DAORAG010000579.1:0-1836 GCA_035344095.1 Cyclobacteriaceae bacterium
CGATCATCACGGCCTACACAGATGGTGTAAATGCTTACATCAGTGAAACCGAAAAGAACCCAGGTCTCCTGCCTCTTGAGTTTGAACTTTTAGGGACAAAACCTCAAAAATGGACTCCCGATGTTGTGATTTCCCGACACCAGGGGCTAGTAATGAATTTGACCGAGGAGGTAAGTGTAGGAAGAATGGTAGCTGCGCTTGGCGCTGCAAAGGTAAAAGAAATCCAAAACTACGGTCCCGGTGACCCCGTTCTTGAATTAGACCCAGCTATCAATGCGGAGCGACTATCAGATGATGTGATCGGATTGTATAATGCTTTCAGAAGACCTGTAGCTTTCGCCCCCGAAGATCTGGTAGCTGATGCCAATACCAATCTGGAGGAGTATCGCTACTTGGTAAAACTGGATGAAGAAGCGAGACAAAGTGTTTTAGATGAAGAAAAACAAATCATTGGTAGCAATAACTGGATAGTAAGTGGACGCTATTCACAAAGTGGATATCCACTACTCGCCAATGACCCTCACCGTTCTCTCTCTGCACCTTCCCTTCGTTACATGGTACACCTCAATGCTCCAGGATGGAATGTGGTCGGTGGTGGTGAGCCCACCATTCCGGGTATTTCAATCGGGCATAATGACTATGGTGCATGGGGGCTCACTGTTTTTGAAATAGACAGTGAAGACTTGTATGTATACGAACTGAATCCGGCCAACAAAAATCAATACAAATACAAAGGAGGATGGGAAGACATGCGCATCGAAAAGGATGTAATTAAAGTAAAAGGTGCACCAGATGTAAATGTAGAACATCGATATACAAGACACGGCCCGGTCACTATGATGGACGAAAAAAACAATATTGCTTACGCTGTTAGGGCAGGATGGATGGAAATTGGAGGATCGCCCTATTTAGCCAGCCTTAGGATGGATCAGGCCAAGACATGGGAAGAATTCAGAGAAGCTTGTTCTTATAGCCACCTGCCAGGCGAAAATATGATTTGGGCGGACAAAGAAGGTAACATTGGATGGCAGGTGGTAGGGGTTGCTCCGATGAGAAAAAACTGGAGTGGCATGGTGCCTGTTCCTGGTGATGGCCGTTACGAATGGGCTGGGTTTTTACCTATCAAATCACTGCCCAACGTACTCAATCCCGAAAAAGGGTTTTTGGCCACCGCCAATGAAAACCTCGTGCCCGACAAGTATGAACACCGAAATGCTGTAGGCTGGAGTTGGGCAGAAAGCTATCGCGCGGATCGCATCAATGAGGTACTCGCAATGAACAGAAAATTCTCAATTGCTGATATGATGCGATTGCAAACAGACTACTTGTCGATACCCGCAAGAACACTCGTGCCCTTACTCACCGAACTAAAGTCCGATGATAAAACAACTGAAACAGCCCGTCTCATGTTGACGAAATGGGATTTTATCATGGATAAAAACTCCATAGAAGCATCGATATATAAGGCCTGGGAAGATCGCTTAAAAGACAACATCAAACCTTTATTTGTTCCTGAAAAAGGGATGGATCTCGTACGTTCTTTGCCATTGAGCAACGTGATTGACTGGATATTGACAGCGCGCCCTGAATTCGGAAGCAATTCCGTTCTGGCAAGAGATCAATTCTTATTAACAGCGTTGAAAGACGCCACCTCCGACCTTACTAAAAAGCTGGGGTCAGATATGCGGAAGTGGCAATATGGTCAGGCTAAAAATCATCATGTCCATATTAAACATCCTCTGAGCAATGCTGCTGATCCGGCAACCAGAAAAAAGATTGAATTTGGCCCTTACCCAAGAAGTGGCTATGGTTCAACTCCTGGCATGACTGGCAACG
>DAORAG010000580.1:0-1833 GCA_035344095.1 Cyclobacteriaceae bacterium
TCCTCAGTAGGCTCTGGTGCCCAATCGATCATCTTCAGGTGTTTCATAAGTCTCAGTGTGCCCGCAAGGCCGACTTCAATGGCTTGTGTATCGAACCGAACGGATTCACCGCCTTCATACACAATAATATTCTTCCCTTTCTTGGCAGCGGCCTGTCGAAGAGAGTGTGGACGAAAAGGAGAATCGATGGTGAATGGAGCACAAAATGCCTGAGCAAGTTCGACATTGGTTGAATCAGCCATCACACACCTGACCTGGGGATAATTAGTTCTGGCTGCACCACCCGTATGGAAATCTACTCCGTAGTCAATATAAGGCACCACTTCGCGCATAAGGTGGTAGGCGACCCGGCTGGCTAATGATCCTGATTTGTTTCCTGGAAAGGACCGATTGATGTCTTTACCATCTGGTACCTCTCGCGAGTAGTTGAGAAAACCATAGACATTGACGATAGGCATGCAAACAACAGTTCCCCTTTTTGCCCGGTTGAGATCGCTGTCCAAAATCCTCCTCACAATTTCAACCCCATTGATTTCATCTCCGTGCATTCCTGCCATAAGCGCTAGTACCGGACCATCCTCCAGCGCACGATGAACGAAGATGGGCGTATCTATTTGTGTATGAGACGGCAGCCTCGCAATCTTTATGTCTATTTCTTTTGATTCACCAGGCCGGATTTCATGACCTGCAATTTTGACGTTCTTCATAGGTGCAAACCGAGCTTCTTTGCAGTTGGGAAATCACGCATTGATCTTGTCCTTTTGTATTCTGTTCTTGCCCGCATTCTTCTCAAGATACTGAATTATTTTACCTGCGATGTCAACCCCCGTTGCACCTTCAATGCCCTCCAATCCAGGTGACGAGTTTACTTCGATGATAAGCGGTCCACGCTTCGACAGCAGCATGTCCACCCCGGCCACGCCAAGTCCCATTTTTTTTGCCGCTGCAATAGCTGTACTTTTTTCTGATCGGCTTAGCTTGAAAACCTCTGACGTTCCACCGCGATGGAGGTTTGATCTGAATTCACCTTCTTTCCCCGTACGTTTCATGGCACCCACCACTTCTCCATCAACAACAAATGCACGGATGTCTGATCGCTTGGCCTCCTTGATAAACTCTTGAACAATAATTCTTGCTTTCACTCCATGAAATGCTTCAATCACCGACTTGGCTGCATTCTTATTTTCAGCAAGTACTACGCCTAGCCCCTGAGTTCCTTCGAGCAACTTGATGACCACCGGAGCACCACCAACTGCTTCGATTACTCCCTCGGTGTCCTTGGAGTAGTCCATGAAAATCGTTTTTGGCAATCCAAGACCTGCCCGTGACAAAATTTGTAAGCTTCGAAGTTTGTCTCTCGAGCGGATCAAGGCCTGTGATTCAGTAGAGGTGAAAACTTTCATCATCTCAAATTGACGGACTACGGCAGCACCGTAAAATGTGACGGATGCACCAATACGTGGGATGATAGCATCGAAATAATCAAGTTTCTTTCCGTTGTACCACACCATCGGATTTTTTTTCTCGATGAGCAACACACACTTCATGTGATCAATGATTTCCACATTATGGCCTCTTTTTTCACCGGCTGCTTTCAGTCGTTGCGTGCTGTAAAGTTTACTGTTTCGGGAAAGGATCGCGATCTTCATAACCGGACTTGAGATTCAAAGATGAGATTAATTTTTGGAAGCCGAATTGTCTTCCTTTAGGTTATACGAAATATCCGTTTTTGAGACATCAATTAGAAATCTTTTTTTCAGTACTCGCCTGCCCAGTAATACAGGGAACTTAAGATTATCCCGGTCGCTAAGAGAAAATTGGGTGCGATAGGTT
>DAORAG010000581.1:0-1827 GCA_035344095.1 Cyclobacteriaceae bacterium
ACGTATTAATCAATCTAATCAGTTGGTTGCACTTTCTGAGCAGACTCTAGTTATTGATTCTGGGTGCCGATGAAGTGTATCACAGCCACCGTCTCACGCGTTTCTTGTAGTTCGAGAATTCCTCACCAAAGATGTTCTCCAGGGCGCGTTCCTCTGGCTGAATCTGAAAGCGTGTGATGTACATGACAAAGATTGGCAGACCAGCGAGTGATAGCAGCGATGAGAGGTAGATTCCCCAAGCAAACAGAAGCAGCATCACTCCAACGTACATCGGGTTCCGCGTGACACGATATACACCACTAGTAACGAGAGCTGAAGCGTGATCTGGTTTGAGTGGATTGATAGTTGTACGCAATGCACGAAAGGCAACCAATCCAAGAAGATCGAAAGAGACTCCTACAACAATCAGGGTGCCGATAAGAGCATATCGCACTTGTAGTTCAAGTGAGAATTGCGGCCCCACTTTCGCTACTGCCCACATCGCAATGGCGACAAGCACACCAACGATGGGCGGTGGGATCTTAAGGTCGAGCCAGCATGTAGGCATCATCTCTCAATCATAAAAAAGAATTATCAGCAGAGATATGTCTCTGCTGATACATTAAAGAGGTTATGAATTCCAACAAGCTTTTTGGAATAAGTCTTTTTTAGTCTTGCTCCGATATAACAGGTAGGTCTTGTATGACCAGAACATAAGGCTCACCCATAGGAAACTTGTCATCTGGGTTTTGAATATATATTACTTTACCGTAGGTTTCATTCAGTATTGGTAGCAGTTTCTCGGCCTCTTTTTTAGTCAGATCAGGCAGCCCGACTTCTGCTCTTGGAAATTCTGTTTTATGATAATGCCAATATTTCTTTTCTTTTTCTGGCAACTCATTATATTGTTCAACGGTAATAATATATTCAAATCCAATAGGTTTATCCTGATCACCCATACCCGTGTGAAACATTAAACAAACAAATGTGCCATCGTCATAGCCTTTGCAGTGATGGTGTACAGGAATTTGCAATTTGGGATCGTGAGCAGAATTCGTATCAGGTTTGAGATGACGAATTGCCTCGAGATGCAAGTCATTAAATCCAAGGTAATTGGGATACTCTATTTGTCTAGGATTAAAAGTTTTGTTATATCCCTTTGATGCTTCTGTAACAGCGGATGTTTCTGTGGTTTCTTCTGCGATTGCGGAACCGAAAGTTAATGATAATAAAACACTAGCCAGTAAAAATTTAATTTTCATTTCCATCTCCTGAAATGGATGCTAATCAACAAAAGGTTTTAAAGTGTTATGGGGATTATTTGTGTATTTAATCATGATAAACGCAAATACCGCCTAATTATCGGGCCATCCAGAACGATTCTATCATGCGTTGAAGTCAATCTATAACCCGTTGTAGGGAGGGCATGATCCACCAGATGGAAGGAGAGTTGATTCTGACGGTTTGTAAACGAAACCATCTTTACTGCAATGCATTTACTAAGCTTTTTCTACGCTTGCATTAATATTTTTACTGCTCAATACGTAGTAACCTTTATCATTTGATGTGGCCCCAGATAGTTGGACATTATGGTACCGAAGTTAAGGAGTTACTTTCTGTATGATTATTTTGGTGTTTCCCTATTCTCACGTTCGTGCCAGATTCTAACAATAATAATCGCATCGTCTATGATGGTATATCGGAGCCAGTAACCTGACTGACCAAAGGTAATAAAAATGTCCCTGAATAATGGACTTGCAATATCATGAACAGGACGGCCAATCAGCTGTACAAATCAGCGGATGGTCTGGCAGTTTTTTCACAGCATCACGAATCCGGTTGGCTGCA
>DAORAG010000582.1:0-1817 GCA_035344095.1 Cyclobacteriaceae bacterium
CTTTGGTTCCGTCAGGCAAAGAGATGCTTTTACTCTCTCGTGCCGTAGCAAAGGATGTCTCGCTGCTGTTCTGCAAACCGGCAAAATAATATCCGATTCCAGCGGCAATGACCAACAACGCAGCGATGCGAAGGAGGACTGATGGCAAGCGGAATGTTTTAGCCCTTCGGTTTTGAAATCTTTCCCATGATTGGTCTGTAGCAGGGTCTACAGCAACTTTAAGATTCCCGGCAGCCTTCCATTTAGACTTTAGGTCGTTGTATATGGTGCCATTTTCAGGAGAGGCCGAAACTAAGCGATGGAGTTCCTCGCGCTCCTCTTGTGATATCTCGCCAGATAGCTCCTTGGCGATCAGGTCGATCAGCATATCTTCTTCCATAGTGGATCAGTTTTGACTTAAAGACAAGCTGAAAGTCGATCACACGTAGGGCAAGGGCGAATTTTTTAAAAGAAAAAAGCAAAAAGCATCAATATTGCTATCAGCAGACTTGCAAACAATGGCTTCAGGTCGGTGCGAAATCGTTTAAGTGCAAGAGAAATCTGGGTTTCAACGGTTCTTTTAGAGATATCCAGATAAGATGCAATCTCTTCGTTGGTCAATCCTTCAAATCGGCTAAGGGAAAAAATCAACCTGCACTGAGGGCTCAATTGTGACACCGCCTTTTCCAACGACCTTTTCAACTCATCATTTTCAGGCGCTGATTCAGTGTTATGAAGCATAACAGTATCCCATTTCAATTCCATATGAAGTCGCTCCTCCCTCTTTGAGGACTCAAGATAGTTCAAGGCCATGTTGCGGGTCATTTGAACCAGGTACGCCTCCAAAGACGCTATATCGCTGACGTTATCCTTCTTATCCCATAATTTGAGGAATACATCCTGGCAAATATCTTCAGCCGCATCACTTTCTTTAAGGATATAATATGCCACTCGAAAAAGCCTCGGGTGATATCTAAAATATATGTCCCGGAACTCGTGCTCCACCTTACGGTTGTTTGTAGGCATTAAATGTATAACAATGTATCAAATCCGAAAAATTATGCCTTAAGCATTAGCATTGCCCATTAGCAACTGCCCAAACCTATTAACGTCCTGTCTGGTACCTTCGAAAGTGAAGAAAGTATTTAAGGATTTTCTTCAAACATGTAAATTCGCATCCAAATTATACCCGATCCTAAACCTATAATATGAAACTGATTTCTACTGTCCTCCTGTCTGTTTTACTGGCGAGCGCAGCACACGCCCAAATTGTCAAAATCGACTCAACCACCCACTGGAAGAAAAGTCTCAACTTTGGAATCAACCTCAACCAGGCATCATTTTCTTCCAATTGGAAGGCCGGGGGTGTTAATTCAATTGGCCTGAATTCACTATTCAATTATAAAGCCAACTATAAGAAAGATGTTCACTCTTGGGACAATGAAATTGACATGCTTTTCGGTTTTGTGAATAACGATGGGCAGGGCTATCGCAAAACATTGGACCGCATCTATCTCGATACAAAGTATGGACGAGATATCAATGATAAATGGGGATTCTTTTCCTCGCTCAGCTTTACGACACAATTCACTAAAGGTTATAAGTACAATGATGATGATACCAAAGACCTCATCTCAGATATTTTAGCACCGGCCTTTATCACTTCAGCATGGGGTGTTGAATATCATCCCGTTGACTACTTCAAGGTTCGCCTCGCACCATTCGCACCTCGCTTCACGATTGTTAAGGACCCTACGCGGTTTGTAACCACAGTTGGTCCAACGCCCTATGGTGTAGAGCCTCCTGATGAAACACGAGTTGAAGTCCTCGCCTTCCAA
>DAORAG010000583.1:0-1812 GCA_035344095.1 Cyclobacteriaceae bacterium
GGATCTAAAAAAGATATTCGAAAGAGATCTTGATCAGCTGGCACAGGAAATCTCTGCCTATTCAAATGAATCTGACTTATGGGTTGTGAAGGGTGAGATTAAGAATTCAGCCGGCAATCTGTGTCTGCATTTATGTGGCAATTTGCAACATTTTGTGGGCAAGGTATTGGGAGGAACAGACTACGTAAGAAATCGGGAAGCAGAATTTGCCGATAAGCATATTCCCAGAACCACGCTCCTCAAAGAGATTGCAACCACGAGAAAAGTGGTGTCGGATGTACTGCATAACATGTCACCGGCACAACTTGACCAGACCTATCCTGTCCAGGTATTTGGTGAGCCCATGACCACCGGATTTTTTCTGATCCACCTGGCCACACACCTCACCTATCACCGAGGCCAGATCAACTATCACAGGCGGCTGTTGTAGTTTTTACACTCCCCTTCCCTGATAGCCATTTTAGCCGTACTTTTGCAGCTCGGTTATGAAAAAAGTGGCGTTTTATACCCTGGGCTGCAAGCTCAATTATTCTGAAACCTCGACCATTTCAAGAGGTTTTGAAGAAAAGGGCTATAAGAAAGTGGGGTTTACGGATACACCCGACATTTTCATCATCAATACCTGTTCGGTTACAGAGAATGCTGATAAGAAGTGTCACAAATTGGTGCGGGAGGCGCGCCATATTTCTCCAGACGCCTATGTGGCGATCATTGGCTGCTATGCCCAGTTGAAACCTCAAGAGATAGCTGAGATTCCCGGGGTTGATGCGGTGCTGGGCGCTGCCGAAAAATTCAGGCTCCTGGAATTACTCGATGGATTTGTAAGACCAAAGGAAGCCGTTGTACACGCCACGGAAGTAAGCGAAGCCAAGCGCTTCAATACATCATATTCCATTCAAGATCGTACGAGGACTTTTCTGAAGGTTCAGGATGGTTGTGATTACTCTTGTTCGTTTTGTACCATACCACTGGCGCGTGGCAAAAGTCGCAGCGACAGTATAGCGAACATCATGAAGTCAGCGAGTGAAATCGCGGCTAGTGGTGTGAAGGAGATCGTGCTGACGGGAGTTAATACGGGAGACTTTGGTTTGCAGGATGGGAAGCGGGTTGAACAATTCATCGATTTGATCAAGGAACTGGACCAGATCGAAAATATTGAGCGATTCAGGATATCCTCCATCGAACCGAATCTGCTCACCAATGAGATTATTGAATTTGTAGCGGGGTCAAACAAGTTTGCACCTCACTTCCACGTACCGCTGCAATCAGGTTCCAATAAAATTCTGGGTCTGATGCGCAGGCGATACCAGAGAGAGCTTTATCAAGATCGTGTGGAGACCATCAAGAAGTTAATGCCCAATGCCTGCATTGGCGTTGATGTCATTGTTGGATTTCCAGGGGAGACCAAGGAGCACTTTTTAGAGACCTATCAATTTCTCAACGAGATGGATATCTCTTACCTGCATGTGTTTACCTATTCAGAAAGGGAGAACACCCTGGCCGCCACTATGGACGGAGTGGTGCCAAGTCACGAGCGGGCAGAGCGATCAAAAATGCTTCACATACTATCTGATAAAAAGCGGAGGAAGTTCTACGAATCCCAGCTTGGCCGGAAGTTGAATGTCCTTTTCGAGAACGACATCGAAGACGGCATGATGCAGGGCTTTACTGAAAATTATGTGAGGGTCACCGCCAAGTACGATCCACTTCTCATCAACGAGACAAGAAAAGTTATTCTCACCGAAATCAATGACAAGGGGTTAGTGGAAGTAGCAGAAGCAGAAAGCGAAGTGTTGTCGCATTAAGTTTCAA
>DAORAG010000584.1:0-1801 GCA_035344095.1 Cyclobacteriaceae bacterium
CCGCCAATACCGGACATCATGGGTTCGGTCACGTTGAGGGTAGAGGCAACGGCAATGAAAGCATCGAATGCGTTACCACCTTTTGCCAAAACCTCCAGTCCTGACTGCGTGGCGAGAGGGTGAGCGGCACTCACAAATCCTTTGGGTGGTTCTGCTTGCTTCTCGGTTGGCTGACAAGCATTGAGTGAGAGAAGTAAAAGGACAAGGAGGGAGTAGATGTGCTTCACAGGTTGGAATTTTAATGCCTTAAGATAATGATTTGTAAGGTAGAATGGCGATCACACTTCCGTAATGGATTGGTGTGACTTTTTGATGGGTAGTTTATTAATATGGCATTAGTCTTGTACCAGGTTGTACGGCACCTACCTTATTGATCAATGAACACCATATCGATTTCTATCCTGACGCTGGCAGTGTTTGCATTCCAGTCTGACTTTGTTACCGAGCAAAAGAAATTTGTGAGGGTACGGACTGCCTTCAGTGAAAAACGGGAGTCAGTTGAAGGTCGTTTGAAAGCAAGTAATCTTTCCCTTGATAATCTCAACATTATGCTTGTGGCCTACAAAGATGATGACGTACTGGAAATCTATGGGAAGTCAAAGCAAGGTACGAATTATAAGATAGTATCTTCATATCCAATTTGCTCTCGCTCGGGGCAACTTGGTCCTAAAAGAAGACAAGGTGATGGGCAGGTCCCGGAGGGGTTCTATTACATTGATAGGTTTAACCCCACCAGTAGTTTCTACTTGTCTCTCGGTATCAACTATCCTAATCTGGCCGACAAGAGAAAGAGTAAAGCAGCAGATTTGGGTGGAGAGATCTTCATCCATGGTTCTTGCGTCACCATTGGTTGTATTCCCATGACAGACGAGGTTATCAAAGAAATATATATCATGGCGGTTCATGCAAAAAACAATGGGCAGAGCAAAATTCCAGTTTATGTCTTTCCTTTCAAGATGTCAAACGATAACATGGTGATCTACAAGGAACATTTCAAAAATGATCCGGAGCTATTGTCTTTTTGGGGCAATCTAAAAGTGGGTTATGATAAATTTGTGTTCGACAAAAAGGAGTTGAGCGTGAACGTGACAGCGCGTGGAGACTACACTTTCTGAGAGGTTGACGTACAAAAGATATTTTCTTGTTACATTCATCGTTCGAAAAATTAATCAATGGGAAACAGCTCAAACAACGAGAGAGTATTCAAGATGGCATTTGCCAGTGTGTACCCACACTATGTAACCAAAGCGGAGAGAAAGGGAAGGACGAAGGATGAAGTTGATACCGTCATTCGATGGTTGACGGGTTATACGCAGAAGGCATTGGAACAGCATATCGAGAAGAAGACCAATTTTGCAACCTTTTTTGCCAAAGCAAAACTCAATCCCAATGCATCATTAATCACAGGTGTCATATGTGGCCATCGGGTGGAAGAGATGGAAGACAAACTCATGCAGAAGATCCGGTACATGGATAAGTTAATTGACGAGTTGGCAAAGGGGAAGGCGATGGAGAAGATTTTGAGGAAATAGGAAGTGCTGAACATGAGCGGCCAGCAAACTGCAATTCGAACTACCTACTTTAGCCTTATAAGTAATACCAGTCTGGCCCTGATCAAAGGACTTGCCGGTGTTTTTGGTCATTCATATGCACTTATTGCCGATGCCATTGAGTCGACCACAGATATATTCGCATCCCTGCTTGTATTGTTTGGGTTGACGTATGCGAAAAGACCGGCAGATGAAAATCATCCCTACGGTCATGGCAAAATAGAACCTCTCATTACGTTCATAGTTGTTGC
>DAORAG010000585.1:0-1798 GCA_035344095.1 Cyclobacteriaceae bacterium
ATCAAGCACCGGACTGACCAGCCAGGCGTCATCACCTTTTTTTGTATTTGAAAACCCACGATAAACAAGTGATGTGCCTTTGTTGGTTGTCGTGATTTCCCAATCGAATGAACTTGATTGACTTACAATGGTCCATGTATCCTGAAAGGAAACGCTGAAGTCTTGCCTGGATGGGATGGACTCAAGCGAACTATTCACCACAACTGTTCTCTCTATCGTGTTGTTGGAAGGTGCTTCATCGGCCGCTCCGTTGGCTTTTGAAATGGTAATACTCAGTTGATTGCTTCCCGGGCTCAACGTAATAGGGTCCAGGTCTACGGTTAGGTCATTACCTGTTAAAAGAGTCAAAGACGAAAGGTTTTTCGTTGAGGCGAGGTTTCCATTTACACTTGTTTCAATTTCGACACTGTTTATTGGAATGCTTCCTTCGTTTTTGATCCTCACCACGGGGTTGATAGTCGTTTTGCTAACAACAGGAGAAGGACTTATAATTTCTTTTAATGCTATGTCAGTAAGGTCTCCTGTCAATACGAATACATTGTCGAGATAGAGATTATTACCATTGGCATTTTGTCCGATGAACGCGAGCTGAATATTACCTGAGCCAATGAAGGTGTTCAGAGAGATGGATTCTGTCTCCCACTGAGAAGACCCACTGGGAGTAAAGGAATTAAATGTTTGATCGGCAGTAGCAAGGTCGTCTCCCGCCTTGTTAAATATTTCTACACCAGATGTTAAATCAGAAGAGCAATTGTTAATGACAATTATCTTCAATGCATCGTTATAACTGGCTCCCGGAAATTTTGCATAAGCGCGATCAAATCGCAGGATGGCTGCGGTGGCTCCGTCCAGGTTTAAGACAGGCGTAAGTAACCGGTCGACAACCCCTTTTTCTTCATAGTCGTAAAAATTGATAAACATCGAACGGTTGCCTGCCGTACCGTTCAGCGCAGAAACATTTTGCCAGGTGGTTCGGGCATCAGGGTTTTGAATCGTCCAGTCGGAAGGAGAGGTGGTGAAGAACTCAAAGTAGGGTACATCAGCCACCACAGGTACTTCGGTGGTATGACTTAAAGTATTGTTGGCTGCATTACCATCAGTGGTACCGTTGGTTTGAAGGATCATAAAACTTACTTGTGAGCTGCTTGGTGAGGTGAGGTTAACGGGTGCAAACGAGAGCTCTGCGGTTTGAAGATTATTAAGATTGAGCACAAAGTCTTTTGTTTCCTGAGATATACCGTTGAGTAGAAATTGGATTTTAGATGAGGTCACCGTGTTGGTTCCATAGTTGCGCACTTCAATGGTTGGTGTGATGGTACCACCACAGGAAGTGACTTCGGGCGTCACGATGGTACGAATTCCTAGATCGTTGGGTACAGGAGCCGGGTCTTGCGATCCGGGAGACGTGGTGAGGCTGGCTCTTCTCGGACTATTTTGTAACACAATCTCCATCCTTGTCACCTGGCCTGCGGTAAACAGGTTCATGCAGGCGTCATTGGTGTAGTCCAGATAGTTTTGAAACATCTTGTTGTTTGAACAACTGACCTGTGGATGACTCGGGCAGCCGGTTGTCTCCAGGTTTTGAGGAGGTGTATCACTGACATAGTCAGTACCACCACATCCACTCACATCACCCCAGATGTGACGCAGGCCAAAGAAGTGACCAATTTCGTGAGTGGCAGTTCTGCCCTTGTTGAATTGAGGATCCAGATCAAATGCCCCGTCATCAATAGAGCCAATATCTTTGTAGTTGAGCACGATTCCATCAGTGAGAGGGTCGGAAGAGGAATTTTCAAGG
>DAORAG010000586.1:0-1783 GCA_035344095.1 Cyclobacteriaceae bacterium
ATCACCGGGTGTTTCGTCTTCGGATCAAGCTCAGTAGAACTTGCGTTGAGCTTCAACACATTGCGGGCAAATTCCACCACCGCACACTGCATCCCTAAGCAGATACCTAAAAAAGGAATCTTGTTTTCCCTCACATAGCGGATGGCCTCAATTTTTCCCTCCAGTCCACGCTCCCCAAATCCGGGCGCAACCAACACCCCATCCAGTCCGGCCAGTGTTTCCTTAACGGTGTCTTTTGTAATATCCTCCGAACTGATCCACTTCAGGTTCACCTTGCAGTCGTTGTAGGCACCTGCGTGGATGAAAGCTTCAGCGATTGACTTGTAGGCATCAGGCAGCGACACGTACTTGCCCACCAGCCCGATGTTCACCTCGTCAATGGGATTTTTGAGTTTGCCTAGAAACACTTTCCATTGCTCAAGGTCGGGTTCGTTTTTGTGCGAAACCTTGAGCTTGGCCAATACGCGTTCATCCAGCTTCTCTTTTTTCATCAACAGCGGTACATCGTAGATGGTCTCCGCATCAATGGCCTCTATTACAGAGTTGAGGTGAACGTTGCAAAAAAGGGCGACTTTCTTTCTGATTTCGATAGGCAAAGCCATCTCACACCGGCACACAAGTATATCCGGCTGTATTCCGGCCTCCAGCAGTTGCTTCACGGAGTGCTGCGTGGGTTTGGTTTTTAATTCTTTGGCTGCTTTAAGGTAGGGGATCAGAGTGAGGTGAATAACGATGGCATTATTTGCACCCAGATCCCATTTCACCTGACGAACAGCTTCCACAAAAGGCAAAGACTCAATGTCACCAATCGACCCACCGATTTCCGTGATCACAAAATCATACTTGCCGCTCTCACCGAGCAGATAGATATTCCTTTTGATCTCATCGGTGATGTGGGGCACCACCTGAACGGTCTTCCCCAGGTACTCCCCCTTGCGTTCTTTGGTGATGACATTATTATATATGCGTCCGGTGGTAATGTTGTTGGACTGGCTGGTGGGGATGTTCAAAAAACGCTCATAGTGCCCAAGGTCGAGGTCAGTTTCAGCGCCATCATCGGTCACGTAGCACTCCCCGTGTTCATAGGGGTTCAGGGTACCCGGGTCTATATTAATATAGGGATCAAACTTTTGTATGGTGACGGAGAAACCGCGGGCCTGAAGGAGTTTACCGAGGGAGGCGGAGATAATGCCTTTACCCAAAGAAGATGTTACACCACCGGTGACAAATATATATTTCGCAGAAGACATCTGATCTATAATATTGAAAGCCTTTGACTTGACCTATCCTGCTGCTCTCCATATTAACTTGGAGGATCAACGGAATACTTTTCGACCATGAACCCTTTGGGCGAAAGGTCAAAAATTTGCGTGCAAAGGTAGGGAATTGAAGTCAGAATACGCTCCGGAATACGGAATCTTGAACCTGGAATTTGAAACCTGGAACCTGGAACTTGAAACCTGGAACTTGAAATTTGAGATTTCCAATCCCAGCTGGCAACTGGCAACGGATAACGGCCAACAAATGATCACCTTCAATCTTACTTCTTACGTCTTGGGGCCAACGTCCCAAGTCTCGGGGCTTACGTCCCGACACAAGATTTCAATTTTACAGAAAATGATGATAAATTTGATGTTTACGTGTTTTCACTAAGTTGGTTACACAGGTTTCACTTATTGTATATACGAGTTGATAAAAAGCATCTGACTTCTCCTATGAACCAACGGCTGTGGCGCATCGTATCTAAGACCCTATTCCTGTCTCTTCTTGGCGTTGGTTTTGT
>DAORAG010000587.1:0-1767 GCA_035344095.1 Cyclobacteriaceae bacterium
ACTTCACTAATGGCCTATCAACGGTCGAGGTCACATCAAAGAATGCGGCACGCGTGACAGAAGAGTTTGAAAAGTATTTCAAAGAAAATCTTGCCAGCCCTGTAGCACCCTATAAAACATATGTAATCAAGGCTACCAACCCAACCGACAAAATCAACCGGTTGACTTCATGGATGGATACGCACAGAATCCAATATGGCCATCCGGGAGCAACCAAAGCCAGCCGTGGGTTTGATTTTGAAACACAAACAACCGGGAACGTAAACGTCTCCACAGATGATATCGTTATCAACGTTTATCAACCGAAGGGAAGATTCGTAACAACTCTTTTTGAGCCCCAATCCAAACTCAATGACTCCATCACGTATGACATCACCGCATGGAACCTAATGTATGCATACGGATTGAAGGCGTATGCGCTGAATGAGCGTATCAACGTGGCAAAACCATACGAAAAGGCGCAAACCAAGAACGTTGCGATTAATGGAAAGCCCTACGCCTACATATTCAAATACGAGAGCCTGGCTGATGTAAAATTTCTCGCTGCTATGCTGAAGAATGGATTTAAAGTAAGGTCAGCCGACTACGGATTCGCGGTGGCAGGGGAAAGTTTTGACAGAGGAACTTTGATTGTGACGAGAAAGAACAACGAAAAGCTGGAGAATTTCGATTCGTCACTTCAATCGTTGGCCAATGAAATGGGCAGGAAGATTTACACCACTACCACCGGGTACGTTGACAGAGGCAAGGATTTTGGATCAGCCGATGTAAACTACCTGAAAGCCCCAAATGTAGCCCTGATCGGTGGTGATCAAACTTCTTCACTTGGATTTGGTGAGGTTTGGCATTTCTTCGAACGCGATCTTGCCTACCCCATCACTGTAATTGGTACCGACTATTTCAAGTCAATCGATCTGGCAAAATATGATGTTATCATCGTGCCTCCGGGCAATTACAGAATGTTTGATGAGGAGCAACTGAACAGCCTTAGCGAATGGGTGTCTGGTGGAGGTCGCCTGATAGTTACAGCACAAGCGCTAAATTCCTTTGCCGATAAAAAAGGATTTGCGTTGAAGAAGTACGCAACGGACGAGGCAAAGAAGGCTGCAGAAAAAGTGGAGCAAGCGGAGAAAAAGTCAAACGAACTTACCCGCTACGATGAAGCCGAACGCAAAGAACTGTCAACTTCCATTTTCGGGGCGATTTATAAAGTTACGCTTGACCCATCTCACCCATTGGCATTTGGGTTGGGAGGTTCTTACTACAGTTTAAAAACAACCTCCCTGCATTTTGACTACTTACAAAGTGGATGGAATGTGGGAACCCTACGCGGGAAAGTGAAGCCACTGATGGGCTTTGCCGGATATAAAGCCAACGAACAACTTAAAGACTCGATGGTATTTGGTGTGGAAGACAAGGGTCGGGGACAAGTGATCTATCTGGTTGATAATCCAATGTTCCGCTCTTTCTGGGAAAACGGAAAAATGCTTTTCTCAAACGCTGTCTTTGTTGTTGGAGGTTTGTAAAATGGTGTGATTAAATGTTTGAGAAGCGCAGTCTAAAAATTGGGGTGCCTCTAACCTTTGTGACTTCTTTGTGGTGTTTTGTGAAATAGCTGTTACGCGGAATTCACAAAGTAGACTCAAAGGTCACAATGATTCTCACGGCTCGAGAACAACCTTCAAACAGTTATCCAGCTTGTTGGCAAAGACATCATAACCCTTTTTCCCTTCACTCAGTTTCATCCGATGGGTAAGGATAGAAGTC
>DAORAG010000588.1:0-1754 GCA_035344095.1 Cyclobacteriaceae bacterium
GTATCGTTGATAAAGTAAACAATCTCATTTAAGGAGACGCATTTAAAAATATTTTTCTGATTGTTGGCGCTGGCGACACTTTGATATGCCAGATTGTTATCATCGTCCAAAGCAAGTTTACCAAAGCCCGTCAATCCGCCAACGTACAATTCATCACCTTCTGCGATAGCCAATGAATAGATCGCACCAGGTGCTTCTATCACATTCCAATTGCGCCCGTCAAACTCTACGATACCAGATTTATTGGCGAAATAAATTACTCCCTTACCGTTCTGCACAATGTCAAAACTCAGGTAGTCAATGTTCTCGTCAGAAGGTGTATGGTGAGAAAGAAAGTAGTTACCTGATTGCCCCCATACGGCCTGGGAAGAAATGAGCAACGCAAAAACGAAACCACAAAGGACTCTCATATTGCAATCAGGGCACCCAAGATACTCATTTAGAATAAAAAAGGTGAGATCATTTACCTCACCTTTACGTTATTGGCGTTGGCCTGCTGCTAACGAGCGATAAAAATGAAATCGCTCCCGACTGCATTGTCACCAAACACCCCTGAACGGGGTTGCGGTTTTAGTGTCTCAACGAATGTGTTGATTTCCCCGGTTGTTAAAATCAAATCTCTACCCCCTCTTGTACGAAGTGCTTCCAAAAACTTTCTGGCGAAAGGAGAGTTCATACCTGGTCGGCCATCAGGAACATATTCCTTGCCTCCAGAAGTCAGGTATCTTCGGGTTTTGTTTACCAATTTTCGGTTTACCATCTCCGATTGAGTTGCTTCACGGTAGACTTCTTCGTCCATCATTCCTCTGTGGGCAATGGCGTCATCAAAAGTGCCACCAAAACACACGTCCATTGTTAGGTAGATGTGTTCGCATGGGATGTTGTTGATAATGGAGCGAAGGCGGTTATGAGATAGATAAGTCGTTTTGGCAACATCATTAGCCAGTGATTCCCGCGTTACTACAAACCCTTCTCCAAAAGTTTCATCATACTGGCCATGCCCGGCAAAGAAGATAAACAGCTGATCAAGCGGTTTGTATTTCTTCTCGGAGTACTCTCTGATTTTTGTCAGAATCTCTGCCTGGGTTCCGTTCTCCATTACCTCTACTTTGTAACCATAGTTTTTTCTCAACTCCTCAGCAATCATACGTCCATCGTTGATTGGGTTGACAAGATCCGGCCAGTTGTCGTAATCGTTACTTGTAAATAATATGGCGTAGTCGGTGCGGTCCAGCTTCGCAGCATCGGCAAGAGCAGCAGAACCAACCCTGATGATCCGATTACTTAACGTCTTAATCCCATCGACATTCTCAATTTGAATTTCGATGTAGTGACTTCCCTCTTGTAGCGTCAGGGTCCTATCTACCGAAACTTTCAGTTCCTGCCCGGGTTGTGGCGTTACCACCGAGGCACCCTTAACTTCAGACTCCGCACTTTCTTTGAGCGACATGGTAACAGATTTTATAGGCTTTTTGCAAGCTGCCTCGAATGCGATTCTAACTTTTGTGCTTTCGGAATAGAGGTTTTCTGCTAAGGGAGCAATCCAGTTAACGGTCGGAACGAATGAAGACTCAACTAATTTGGCTGGATTCGAATAGTCCACCACAAATTCATTGCTGCGACTGCTCACGTTTTGGCCATAAGCAAAGCAAACTGATAAAGCTTGCGCAAGAAGAAGTAGGATCACATTTTTCATAGCACAATTATTTCAATTATCTATTCACTATAATTTTTCTTGTCTCAGTTTGTTTTCC
>DAORAG010000589.1:0-1736 GCA_035344095.1 Cyclobacteriaceae bacterium
CCAGGCGGGTCAGTTTATGCCGGCTTGGGGATTTATGACACGATGCAATACATCAATCCTGATGTAGCGACTGTATGCACCGGGCTTTCTGCTTCCATGGCCGCAGTTCTTTTGGCATCCGGTGCTGATAAAAAGAGGTCAGCATTGCCACACGCAAGAATTATGATCCATCAGCCGATGAGCAGCATGCAAGGCCAGGCTTCCGATATGGAAATATCACTCAGGCAAACGCTTGAAGTGAAGAAAGATCTCTACTCTATTTTGGCGAAACATAGTGGGCAAAAGTTCGAGAAAATCGAAAAAGACTCAGATCGCGATTACTGGATGAGGGCTGACGATGCAAAACAATATGGACTGATAGATGAGGTGCTCGAGCGCAAGAAATAAGCGCTAAAAAGAGTTTCCTTTTTAATTGGTACATTTGTAGTTCTAATTGCTTGAGTTCATGGCTGAGGTTACCTGTTCGTTTTGTGGAAGGAATAAGAAGGACGTAGATCTGATGATTTCAGGTATTCACGCCCACATTTGCGATAAGTGCGTAACGCAAGCCAGCCAAATCCTTCAGGAAGAAAAGAAAAATAAGACCGAGGCGGGGAATCTTCCCAATTTCAAGCTCATCAAACCACGGGAAATCAAGAAGTTTCTTGACGAGTATGTGATCGGCCAGGATGAGGCCAAAAAAGTCATGTCCGTAGCTGTGTATAACCACTACAAGCGGCTGATGCAGAAGAAGGTTGATAGCGAGGTGCAGATCGAAAAGTCAAACATCATCATGGTGGGCGAGACGGGAACTGGAAAGACTTATCTGGCGAAGACATTGGCCAGACTTCTTCAGGTTCCTTTTTGTATAGCCGATGCTACAGTGCTTACAGAAGCTGGCTATGTGGGCGAAGATGTGGAAAGTATTCTCACAAGATTACTGCAAGCTGCAGACTACAACGTAGAGGCTGCGGAACGCGGAATCGTTTACATAGATGAAATTGACAAAATAGCTCGCAAGTCGGACAACCCGTCTATTACCCGTGATGTGAGTGGTGAAGGCGTGCAACAGGCGTTATTAAAACTCCTTGAGGGAACAGCAGTTAACGTACCTCCGCAGGGCGGCAGAAAGCATCCCGATCAGAAAATGATCACCGTGAATACAGACAATATTCTTTTTATCTGTGGAGGTGCCTTTGAAGGAATTTCGAGATTCATTGCAAGCAGACTGAACACAAGGCCTCTTGGTTTTGCGGCTACTGCCGATAGCTTGAAGCCCGGTGAGATTGACAAGGATAACTTGCTGCAGTTTGTATCCGCGCTAGACTTGAAGAGTTTTGGCTTAATACCAGAACTGATTGGGCGATTGCCTGTACTATCTTATCTGAATCCTCTGGATAAGGATGCTTTGCGCAAAATCTTAACTGAACCCAAAAATGCTCTTGTCAAACAGTACAAAAAATTGTTTGAGATGGAGAACATTGAATTGGAGTTTAAAGATGGGGCATTGGATTTCATCGTTGAAAAGGCGGTGGAGTTCAAACTGGGGGCCAGAGGACTTAGGTCGATTTGCGAAGCCATCATCAATGACGCTATGTTCGAGCTGCCTTCTGAAAAGACAAATGATAAGTTGTCGATCAACAGGGCGTATGCTGAAGAAAAGTTCAGCAAGTCGCACTACAGCAAACTAAAAGTAGCTTAAACTTCCCCCTTAAGATATCCAACCATCAGCCGGGCGGCATTCTCGGAAGCAGAAC
>DAORAG010000590.1:0-1727 GCA_035344095.1 Cyclobacteriaceae bacterium
ACTTCTTAAATTGTCGATATGATTTTTGCGAACCTCAAGCAAGTCACCTTCGAAAATCGGTTCGATTACTTTGAATCCGTTCTTTTCAATAACCTCACGGAAAGGCCTGACAGCTTGCTCGTCAATGCGATCGTGGACGAGGTAGATCGCTTTACCATTGTGGTCTTCCACCGACACACGATCCTGCGAGTCCATCAATTCCTCACGCATGATATTCTTGAAGTCCTCAAGCGGGTTTTGAAGAATCTCTGCACCTTCCTGGGCTTCAACATCTCTTTTTATTGTGTCGATAAATGCTCTTTGACGGTCACTTGCATTCTTTAGGTTGGGTGAAATCCAGATCAAACGAGAAAACTCTTCCTTACGGCTTTTTTTGGCCGCAGCCTGTTCAGCGGCCAACTTGTTCTGGATGTCAACAATTGATTGATCAGCACCTTCCGGTATTTCACCATAGGCACTACCTATCAAGTGTATGGATAAACTGCAATCTTCAAGATCTTTTTTTACCATTCGTTCCAGCTCAGAAGCGTTCGTTGGCAGCGTGTGGTTTGGCAATACCACATAACCATGTCGTTGTAGCTCCCGCTTTATAATGTTTCTTTGTACAGAAAGGTCGTGACCGGTTTCAGCGAGATAGATTGTTTTGCGTTTGAATATGTTTTTTACCTCTGAGTTGGTTTCGCCTTCTTTGAGAAAAAGCAAGGTTTCGTGTATGTCGTAAGCGAGGTCGACCATTTTCATCCAATATTGTCTTTCCGCCTCCTCGCTGAAGAAGTCGGAATACTCTTTCATCAGTCCGGTTTCCGAATCCAATTGATACATGTCGTAGCCGATCAGGTCGCGGAGTCGTGGAGGCTGCTCTGCCAGTGAAAGAGGAGACTTCAACACTTTGAATACCCGGTTAGCCTTAGTCGATGCAGTGGCCTTATAAAATGCTTCGACTGTATCAAGGCAGCGACCAGATTCGATGAAATCTCTGGAAAGAATGGATACGAGTACCGCAGCATTGTCCATGGTGGAGGCGGTCATTGAATCAAATTCCTCCTTCAATACAATATTGGGTTTGTGACCAAGAACCTGCAGCAGCATGAGCTCAAGGAATTTCTTGAACTGAGATACCCAACCAGTTTCCTGTTTGTTTGGCGCCTGATTGTCCTTCTCGGCAAATGCAATGATCACATCAATATCTAAAGCCATCTTGTAGAGCTGATTAAGTTTTTTTAATTAAATGCTGATTCTATTTTTTTTGAACTGTTCTTGATAAGACCTTGAACCAATTCATGGTGATTCGCAAGTACAAAGTAGAAATCAGTAACACTGATTCTGAACACCACGCTTTGCTCGGTAGCTACAAGTTCACTCAGCTGTGGTGTCACACCCTCCATAAACAAGTCACCGAAAATTTCGCCACGTTTCAACGTCATTACTTCGGCAGTTTCGCTTTTTAATGTCACCTGGCCGTGGGCAGTGATCAATATTGGACTTGGTAGATTGCTATCAAACGCTACTTTATCGCCAGGCTTAAGATTTACAGGCATAATTTTGTCTGCCAGGTCTGCCAACAGATTACCTTCAATTCCTTTGAAGGCTGGCATTTCTTTGATAAACATCACCATTTCTATTCCCAGAAAGAAACCATCATCCAAGCCATCCAACAGCTGGTTATTTTCGATTGATGAATCAAGGAATTTTTTGTCTTTGAAGGGAAGGCGCTCTGCTATGGTCTC
>DAORAG010000591.1:0-1704 GCA_035344095.1 Cyclobacteriaceae bacterium
AAAAAGAATGGACCCGTAGACCGATGACACATCGAGGAAACGATTCCTGGGCATGTGACATTCAACTTGACAAACAAATTAATTATGTATTTACGGTTGAGGCCTGGATTGATCACTTCGAGACATGGTACGATGGTATAGTCAAAAAGATTAATGCCAATATCGATGTGTCAGTTGAGCTGATGGAAGGCGCAAATTATTTGAAGGAGTTGTCAGCTGGGAAAAATAAAGAACTTGACACAATTGCATCCCTTTTTGAAGACAAGAAGAAAACAAAGGAGAGCATAGGAAAAGTCACCAGTGCTTCGTTCGCTCAAATAGTTCATCAGTTTCCACTTCGTCATTTTGAAACAAGATATCCGAAGGAGCTAGTTGTAAAAGTTGAATCAAGCAGGACTTTGTTCACAACCTGGTATGAACTGTTCCCTCGCTCTGCATCTTCTACCGGCAAGCATGGAACGTTTCATGATGTTATTAAGCTCCTGCCAAGAATTGAGTCAATGGGTTTCGATGTTTTGTATTTGCCACCCATTCATCCGATTGGAAAGATTAACCGGAAAGGCGGTAATAACAGTACCACTTCAAAACCTGGTGAACCCGGATCACCCTGGGCAATCGGTAGTGACGAAGGTGGACATAAGGCAGTTCATCCTGAACTGGGCACCTTGGCAGATTACAAGAAATTGATTAGTGAATCCAGGAGTCGGGGGATAGATATTGCTTTGGATCTTGCTTTTCAGTGTGCGCCTGATCATCCATATGTTAAAGAACATCCTGAGTGGTTTCGTCAGCGGCCGGATGGATCCATTCAGTATGCTGAAAATCCGCCAAAGAAATACCAGGATATATATCCATTCGATTTTGAATGTGGGAATTGGAAAGAACTGTGGGAAGAGTTGAAATCTGTTACATTATTTTGGATTGAAAATGGTGTCACCATTTTTAGGGTTGACAATCCACATACCAAACCCATTCCCTTTTGGGAGTGGCTGATCACTGAGGTACATAAAACTCATCCCGACATTATTTTTCTGGCCGAGGCATTTACCAGACCTAAAATCATGTCTTCTTTGGCCAAAGTTGGATTTAATCAGTCTTATACTTACTTCACCTGGCGCGTGAGCAAAGGCGAGCTGATCGAATATATGAATGAATTGGTGTTTGGTCCATCACGCAATTACTTTCGTCCGAACTTCTGGCCGAACACACCGGACATACTTCCCTATCATCTTCAACATCAGTCAGAGAATATTTTCATTTTGCGACTCGCGTTGGCCGCAACGATGTCATCCAACTACGGCATCTATGGGCCACCTTATGAAATGTGCGACAATGATCCCGTACCTGGAAAGGAGGAGTATAATAACTCCGAAAAGTATGAGGTGAAAAAATATGACTGGAAGCGAACCAATCGCATGACTGACATTATTACAATTCTGAATAAAGCCAGGAAAGAGCATCGCGCACTTCAGTCTACATGGAATATTCATTTTTGTGCAATTGAGAATCCAAATCTGATTGCCTACATCAAGAGTACTCCCGATCTTTCTGATATTATTCTCACTGTTGTTAACCTTGATCCTCACAATAAACATCAGGGCTATGTGCAATTACCAAAGGCACTGCTGGGGCTTGGTGATTTTATCAATATGAAATTGAATGATCTCGTTACTGGAGAATGGTTTACATGGACACAGGAATGGA
>DAORAG010000592.1:0-1692 GCA_035344095.1 Cyclobacteriaceae bacterium
ATCAACCTCAGGCTTGGCTTTGACAGGCGGTTCAGCGATGACGGTCTCCTTATCAGAATTGAAAATCATACCTTCTTAGGGGGCAAGTCGAAAGCTTTTGCATCATGTTCAAAGTGTCCCTTATGCGATCCGTCACAAAAGGGCTTGTTGTTTGATTTGCCGCATCGACACAGCGAGACAAGTTCTCTGCCTTGAAGCCCATACGCAGTACCTTCCTTATCCACGATTTCAAATTCACCCTCTATTCTTAGAGAGCCGTTGCTGTTTACGGTAATCTTTGTCTTTGCCATTTGTAGTTAGTTGCTTAAAGTTACGACCATCACAGTTTGAAATCAACCTCACTCTCGTCTGGGAGCGAACGGAATCTCAACCATGGTGATATCCCAGATCAGTTGGATCTTCGCGTTCACATCGTTGCCGCCAAACTGAATCGTGAATTGCTCTGCATCTCCCTTAAAAGTTTGCACCGGTAGTTGCACCTTGGCTACATCCAAAGCGTAGTTCGGTTCGGTTGAGCCCGATTGGCCAAGTTCGCTGTTCAGTGAAACTTCCCACACGTATTCACCCGGCACGGCATACATTCTGTAAGTACCTGCTGGTACGAGTGTGCCTACGAATACTATCGGTTTAGAGAATGTGATCTCAGTGGCTTCATTTGCGCCAAGCCTCCAGTACTTCCCAAATGGTACAAGGGCTGTATGTTCCTCTTTTCCGAATATCAACCGGTTCTTCCGGTAAGGTCTGCTGTACACGAGGTGCACATTCAAGTCTTTGTACTGAAAGTCTACTTCTTCCTTTGGGCTGAGTGGCTTGGCAAAGAAAGAGAGGTAGGCAAAATAGCCTCCAACGGCCAGTGCGACAATCACGATAGTGGAGACGATAACGCGTTTCATAGCTGTAATTATTCTATTCCAGTAAAGAGTTGTCTGTCTATTCCGGGAATCACATCCAAAGCATTCTGGTAGTAGATCTTTTTTAACACAGAGTCGGGGAGGTTGAGGCCATACATCTTCCAGTGCGCATGTCGCTTCCTGTAGTAATCAAAGTACTCGTCTGCGGTTTCCAGCACTCGGAAGTAGGTGTGGTACTCTTTCTTGTTGTAAGTATCCTTGCCCATCATCACACGATCCTGGTATTTAATTAACCATTCACGTGCAGTAGTCGGTTGTCGGCCCAATTCGGCTAGGACAGCACCCAGTTCTGTGTACATGTTGGGAATCTCATCCATGAGCTGACCCAATTTTACCAGGTCGTTACCGTACCAACCCAGATGTGCGTTGATGAATTTGGTTTCAGGGTGCCTTCTGAAAACCCGATGCTGTTCCGCCATCAGCGAATCGAAGGAAGGATTAGTCTTCGGATCCTTGTAGCGGCCAGGGTATTGTTTGAGTTCAAGCCAACGTTCATTGTGTTTGTCCTTTGGACTCCAAAACGCAACCGGCTCTCCGGTATGTATCAAAACAGGTATACCCAGTTCTCCGCATTTATGCCAGATGGGATCAAGACGTGGGTCGTCCACACGAATGCGCTGGCCATTATTATCCCGATCGGTAAGACCAAGGCTCTTGTATACTTTCAGTCCCTTTACACCTTTTTGCACCGCATCTTCCATAATGGAAAGGGTGTTGTCCGGCCATCCTTCATCATCGAGCTCTTCAAAGTCAATATTAAGAAACAAGACAAAACGATTGC
>DAORAG010000593.1:0-1688 GCA_035344095.1 Cyclobacteriaceae bacterium
TTTTTCAAAGAAATCTTCGCGATCAGATGGTTTTGCAAAAAAACTAAAGTCCGTAGCTGCTCGACCGAGCAGTTCTTCCCGCTGGTAGCCGAGTAGCGGTAATACCTTCTGGTTAATATCAACGATAATCCAATCCTTCTTCATGAGAATCATTAGATCCGGATTGTTGTGAAAGGCCTTAGAGAATTTTTCCTCGCTGGACCTTAGCCGCTCTTCCGCCTCTTTGAAGTAGGTAATGTCATATGTCAATCCAATTACAATCGGTAGATTTTTCTTGCCAGGCACTGTCCAGGCACAAATTCTCAGCCACTTTGTGTAGCCCAAAGGTGTAATGGATCTCAGTGTTATGTCGAAGGGATCTAAGATTCCTTCCCTAGCCTTTGTGAGATATTCCATCAAAATTTTCTGGCTGTTCTCGTCATATAGCGTGATTGCATTTTCAATACGTGAAAGATCAAAATCTTCACTTATATCATGCATTCCGTACAACTCTTTAGAGGCTGTGAACTTTGCCTCATTAGGATCATACTCCCAATTGCCGATTTTGGCCAGGTGCTGGAGTTTGATAAGCACCTCGTTTTGAGCAGTCAAAATCTTATTCTTGTTAGAAAGTTCACGGTTAAGCGCTCTCAATTCCTCTTCGGAGGCCGCCAACTCTTCTTCACGTTTCGCTAGTTTTTCATTCAGGCTTTCGAGATGCCGAAGTGCTCGCTCTACGTGTTGTTCCTGAACTCTTTCCTTGGTCACATCCACCCATCCACCGAGTGCCTGTATTGGTTCATTATTCTTGTTCTTTAAGATAATACCACGATCAACAATATAGGCTACGCTTCCGTCAGCCTTAATTACCCGATACTCATCACTATATACACCCTCCTCAGACTCTTGGGCAGCGCGAAACCTGTCAGCCGACCGCTTGTAATCATCCGGATGAATATGATTACCCCAGTCACTCACGTTGAAGTCTTTCTTTGTTAATCCAAAGTCTATTAGCGTTTTGTTGCCAGCAGTCCAAAACAATTGGCCGGTTTTGATATTTTCCTCCCACATCACCGCATTTGACAACTCAGAAATTATCTTGAATCTGTTTTTGTCGCTCTCAAGCGTTTTCAGAAGTCGCTTTATCTTTCTCTGTTCAGTTACCACATCAGTGATGTCTTCCCAAACGCCCATCGCCTGCCGGGCTACTCCTTTTCTATCTCTAATGAACCTGACCTTGTCTTTTATGTATCTCCATTTGTCGCTGCTTCCCTTAAATCGATATTGTCTGACATAGTCGCGTACACTGGGATCGTTCAGATTTGCTTCAAAGGTTTTGGAAGTGAATTCTTTATCATTAGGGTGTACCCGACTGTACCAAAATTCTTGACCAACTGTCTGATTGGGGATACCAAATTTTTCCTGATTTGCAGCCGAGGCAAACCACACGACTTCCTTTCCAGGCAGATCTCTTATCCAGGTTAATTCGGAAGACATTTCAATCAAATGATTGAACATTTCAGATTTCGAATAAGACGAGCGTGCCTTCTTCTGAAACACTGCTTTCATAGCACAGAAACAATTTTGATAAATAATAGACCACTTAAAAAAAGAATCGAACAGGAAACCGTTCGACCTCAAACCTGATTTTGCCTTAATGTTTTATTCCACACACTTTGCACACCTTGCGTTTGCCCATCGGGCGAATT
>DAORAG010000594.1:0-1683 GCA_035344095.1 Cyclobacteriaceae bacterium
CGGGTAATGATGGGAACAGTTCTTTCAAATTTATCAACCCGCCCGCTGATGTAGAGGGAGTGCTTGCGGTAGGAGCTGTAACCAGCACAGGGAATCTCAGTAGCTTTAGTTCTGTTGGACCAACCGCAGATGGTCGTATCAAACCTGATGTGGTAGCACTTGGGTCTGGTGTGTCGGTGATAAAGGCTAACGGCACTACTGGCTTCAGTAGTGGAACTTCGTCCTCTACACCACTAATCGCAAGCCTTGCCGCTGGCCTGATGCAGGGCTACCCACAACTGACATCGAGTGAGATATTTGACTTGATTATTCAATCAGGTAATAGAAGCGACAACCCAAACAATCAGGTGGGCTACGGCATTCCCCATTATTTGGCGGCCAAACAAATCATGGAGGGTGATGAGGTGTCGGTGCCAACCTCTTCTATCTTTTTATATCCTAATCCAACCTCAGGCGACACGCTGAAAATTGAGATGGACATTGAGCCGGGACAACTGGCAACTATTTCAATTTACTCATTAAAGGGACAACGTGTGTTTCAGAGCGAAGGGCAGGTGACGTATGGAAACAACCCGGTTGAACTTGATGTTTCAGGTATCAGCGCTGGCCTTTACATTGTAAGAGTGGAGACATCAGGCGTACTCAAAACCTTTCGCCTGGTAAAGCTATAACCAAAACAGCTTCCTTCCGTTTCAGTACGGGTATCGTCATCGAAAGCCACTATATTTGGGGCTGAAATGCCCGATCTCATGAAACCAGTTATAGCTCCATCCATTCTAGCTTCAGACTTTGCCAATCTTGAGTCTGAAATCAAAATGATCAACAGTAGCCAGGCCGACTGGATTCATGTTGACATCATGGACGGTGTTTTTGTGCCCAACATATCAATGGGTTTGCCCGTAGTGCATGCTGTAAAGCGACACGCAAAGAAGCCCTTGGATGTGCACCTGATGATCGTGCAGCCGGAAAGATATGTTGAAGCGTTCAAGGAGGCAGGTGCAGAAATCATATCAGTCCATATCGAGGCAAGCCCACACCTTCATCGCACCGTACAGCTGGTGAAAAGCATTGGTTGTAAAGCCGGTGTCGCTCTCAATCCGCATACACCGATTTCACAACTGGAAGACATTATCGGGGACATAGATCTCGTGTGCATGATGTCTGTGAACCCCGGATTTGGTGGCCAGAAATTCATTGAACGCACTTACGAAAAAGTGAGAAAACTCCGTGCACTGATTGACGAAGCCGGTGCCAAGGTGCATATAGAAATTGATGGTGGCGTCAACCTTCAGAATGCAAAACCATTAATCGAGGCAGGGGCTGACGTGCTGGTCGCAGGTAACTTCGTATTCTCAGCTTCTGACCCGATAAATGTTATTCAGCAACTAAAAAATACAAAATAGGTTCGGCAAGGTATTTGGTTATTTAGTTCATATGAGATCACTTTTTGTCATTACAATCGTTTCAATTTTATTGTTGGGTTGCGCGAGATCTGTTTCGCGTATTGATCCGGGCACATCGATCGACCTTAGCGGCCGTTGGAATGACACGGATTCCCGAACTGTCGCAGAGACGATGACTGCTGAGTTGCTATCAAGTGAAAAGTTTGCAGAATTTGCAAAAGCTCATGGGAAGAAGCCTGCTATCATCGTGGGATGGGTGCTGAACAAAACCAGTGAGCAC
>DAORAG010000595.1:0-1682 GCA_035344095.1 Cyclobacteriaceae bacterium
AAAGGATATGTGGACGATCAAAATCTGTTTGTAACCGGGGGCAGCGCGGGAGGCATCATGACCGCATGGATGATTGGAAAGAACAATCGCTTCCGTGCCGCTGCTGTGGTAAAGCCCGTGATGAACTGGATCAGTAAGACGTTGACAGCAGATAACTATTATGGATATGCCAACTCGCGCCTACCAGGACAACCATGGGAAAATATGGATGTATATATGAAGTTTTCACCCATATCGCTGGTTGGAAATATTCAGACGCCAACGCTCGTAATGGTGGGTACTTCCGATATGCGGACTCCACTTTCAGAGGCTAAGCAATTGTACCACGCACTCAAGATTCGAAAAATTGAGACAGCGCTGGTAGAGGTTCCAGGTTCGTACCACTATATCGCAAATAGACCGAGTCAGCTGATTACAAAGATTGACCATATTTTGGCCTGGTTTGATAAGTATAAGAAGTAACGTTTCTTATGGCAGTCACTATTCGGACCGTCAACGCTGGCGACTTTGAGAAAATCTATGGGTTTGTCTGCGCCTTACAAGACAAGACGTTCGATAAAGTTGTTATGCGAAGACTGTTTGATGATAATATCAACGATCAGAATAATATCTATCTGATGGCCGAGTCAGGCAGCGAAGCCTTAGGCTATGCAAGTTGCCACGTACAATCGCTACTTCACCATGCCGCACGGGTAGCTGAAATTCAGGAGATGTATGTAATGCCAGAATACAGAAGTTCCGGTGTGGGAAAAGCATTAATGAAAGCAATAAAGACCATGGCAAGAGAGAAGGGCGCAATTCAACTGGAAGTAACTACGCGGGTAATTCGAAAAGACGCAATCAGGTTTTATGTAAGAGAGGAATTTGAAGACACCCACAAGAAGCTTGTTCACTACTTTAAAAGTTGAGTGATTTAACTCCCCAGCCACTGTTTAAACTCTGCCGCCCTTTCACTACTGATGGTAATGGGTTCATCGGTTGGTCGTTCCATCTCCACCAACAATTTTCCCTTATGGTATCGATGTGTTTTTTTGATGGCATCGTAGGCAATGAGAAACTGTCGGTTGGCCCGGTAGAACTTTACCGGATCCAGTTGCTGGGCTAATTCATCCAAATTAAAATCTACGAGATACGTATTTCCCGTTGTGCCAAACAGGTGAACCACGCCATTTCGACTTTGGAAGTAAGCGATAGCCTCGGCTTCTATACTAATCAGCTCCTCCCCTTTCCGAACCAGAAATCGCGACTTATACTTTTTGTCGTCAAGGCGAATTTTGCTGATCAATGCGTTAATGTCTGGTATCGCAGTTCCTTCACTAAACGTTCGCTTCATTTCCTCATACTTCTGAAGGCTTCGGACAAGGTCATCCTTCTTGATCGGCTTCAATAGGTAGTCGATACTATTCACCTTAAAAGCCCTAAGCATATATTCATCAAAAGCCGTGGTAAAGATGATCGGTCTTGAAATTTTTATTGATTCGAATATCTCGAAACTCAGCCCATCGCTGAGCTGAATATCCATGAAGAAAAGGTCAGGATGCTTATTCGAGCCCAGCCATTTAACAGCATCTTCAACCGAGTCGATAACCTCAACGATTTTTATTTCCGGGTTGATTTCCTCAAGCACCTTCTGGAGTCTGCGGAAGGCCGGGGCCTCGTCTTCAATAATCAAAACTGTCATA
>DAORAG010000596.1:0-1665 GCA_035344095.1 Cyclobacteriaceae bacterium
ACCATCGGGCATTACCTCCCATTTTGGGTGGGCAAAGGTAGAACTTTTTTTAAAACAGTAAAACCGTCCTTTGAATCATTTTGGCCAGAAAATGGCCATTTTCTGAACAGGGAAAATCAGTTCAAATCGCTGTCGGAAGTCGCTGACCTTCCTTCCACAAATCCATCAGCCCAGAACCGGTATTTGTCCAATATGGAAATCACCGCATTCTTGAGGTGGCGCTGGTTTTGGAAATCGATACCGCCATACAATGTGGTGGCATAGCCCTGCCAGATAGAGCGGTTTTGGCGTCTGTCAAACAACTGGATCAGCAGCGTACCTGATTTCATGTTGTACTTGAGGGGGTCGTAGTCCAGTGTTTGGTCCTGACCTTTCACCCACTCTTCAATATCAGGCTGAATGTAGCCATTGAAACTCAGGCTGTCCGTGAACATTTTGAAACCAACAATCAGGTGAGGTCTTCTATCAGTTTGACGGTAACCAAGAAACTTCATCCTGGAAAGAATTGAGTTCTCGATCATCTTATTGGTCATGGTAGAATCAATAGCACCTACCGGCCTCATGATATCAAAGGTGCGGTATTTCTTGAATGTGCCGGAATAACTGTAGTCGTACTCGACCGGAAGTTCTTTATAACCCAGGCAAGACGACAAAACAACAGTAATAAAAACGAGCAAGTAAAGTTGTTTCATAGGCGCTAAACAAGTCTTAAAATCAATGAAAAGTTAGCACAAATCGGACTTACCCACAAGGTCGCCTCCAGACAATTTGGCGATTTTACGAATCGTTAATGTTGCCGGACCCAGTCAAAAGCATTTGTAAATGCCTCAATCCAGGGCGAAATCTGATCTTTCTTCTGATTTGCAGGGTAGTAGGGCCAGTTCCACGGGAACAGCGATCGCTCCAGGTGTGGCATGATGGCCAGGTGTCTGCCGTCCTTTGAGGCAAGTGCGGCAACGGAAAAATCCGAATCATTTGGATTGCCTGGATAGGCTTCATAGCTGTAAGATGCCGCAATATTGAACTTGCTCTTGTCGCTTGGCAATTCGAATCTACCTTCCCCATGCGCCACCCATACACCAAGGCGAGCACCTTTGAAAGAGTGCAACATCACAGAATTGTTTTCAGGAATTGTGACGTTGACAAATGTGGATTCGAACCTTCCTGATCCGTTGTGGTGCATTTTAGGATGTTCTTTCCATTCCGGGTAAACCAGGCCGAGTTCCATCATAAGTTGACAGCCGTTGCAGACCCCGAGGCTCAACGTATCCTTTCGTTGATAGAATTTATCAAGTGACTCCTTTGCTTTAGGATTGTATAGAAATGCGCCAGCCCAGCCTTTGGCCGACCCAAGCACATCCGAGTTAGAAAACCCGCCCACAAACGCGATCATATTTACATCCGAAAGGTCCTCTCTTCCGCTCACCAGGTCTGTCATATGTACATCCTTCACGTCAAACCCCGCGAGGTATAGTGAGTAGGCCATCTCGCGATCTCCGTTTACTCCCTTCTCACGAATGATGGCAGCTTTTATTCCACTGGGTTTTCTCCTTTTTGGATCAATGTGATATGTTGAAAACTGACCATCAAATCTCGGTTGGAAAGTATAAGTAAGAGGTTGTTGGCTGAAATTAGCCTGCCGCTGGTCTGCATAGCTTTTTGGCC
>DAORAG010000597.1:0-1663 GCA_035344095.1 Cyclobacteriaceae bacterium
ATTTGTGTGGCAGAACGTCGGAATACGAATTGTTATTAGTAGCACTGCGGTCGCAGCTTTCCTGCTGCCCTTGGTGGCTTGGAATAGTTTGCCACTGTCTGTCACGATACTTTGTGCCGTCCTCATTTATAGTGGAGTGCTGGTTCTTTTTAGCGATATTCGACAGGAAGAGTTTCGACTGCTTCTCAACTACTTGTCGCACCATCGTCAAATGCAAAGTGGCCCCTCCAAAAATCAAGCTACAAAAACTGGGCAGATGTAGAACAGAGAGGTGAGACATTTGCACAATGGGCATGAGAATGATCGACTCTACGGGAGATCTGGCTTCAAACAAAGAGGATACTTAAAGGCGCAAGGGGTGTTCGAATGAACCTCCATCTGTTCCCTGATAAAGATGGTAGTAGGGGGCAGCCAATGAAGGCTTTTAATGAATTTGTGTTTATATACTCGTGGTCACATATAAAAGGGTGATGCCAGTGAACATACGGGTAGTGAGATCGAATCAGGATTTGGACCGCTTGCGCCCGGTCTGGGACGAGTTAGCGAAAACCAACACTACCAGTCCCCCATGGGCCACATATGAATGGTTTAGCTCGTGGTACTACGCGTCTTCCGAAGCGATTAGTCCTTACATCATCCTATTTCAGGAAAATGGAAAGTCTATCGGTTTGGCGCCGCTTGTACGGACTGTCGTCAGGGCCTATGGGATGTCATTTGTCCAGCTAGGCTTTATATCTGACACGAATCCCAATGAAATGATTATTGGTCAATCTGATCAACCCCGGTGTGTTACGGCACTCTTCTCGCATCTTTATGAGGCGGAAAACGAATGGGATGTATTGAAATTGCGGGGCTTGAGGAGACAGTCCACGACAAGCCAGTTATTAGAGGTTTTCCTGCAGAAAAGTGGACGTAGGTGGATATGGGATAACAGTATTCAATCACCCTATTTGCCTATTAAAACAGACTGGGAGAACTACTACCAAAATCTTTCAAAAAATCTTCGAAATTCTGTTCGCAGGGGTATAAAAGAAATTCAGCGGTGCGGAACTCTCAAGACATTAGATTATTCAACCCCTGATCGCGTAGAGGCAGGAATCGGAATCATTTATAAAATATCGGAGCGGAGTTGGCAGGCTCAAGAGGGCACCGATATTTCTTCAGGCAAGGACGGTCGATTTTATGCAACCTTCGCAGAGGCGGCTGCTGATCGTGGATGGTTAAATCTCAAGGTTCTATTTCTCGATGACCGTCCCATAGCCTTTGAATACAACATATGTTTTGGTGGTTTTGTGTACGAACTAAAGTCTGGCTACGACCTGACCTATCGTCAGTTTTCACCAGGGAAAATATTAATGAGGTACAACGTCGAGTATTTTTTTTCCAATAAATTAAGGGAAATTGATTTTATGGGAGCGGCAGATGAATATAAGTTGCAGTGGACAAAACTGGTTTGCCCGTATTCCAACCTCTGGATGTATGCAAAAAAAAAGAAGTCCACGATTCATTACTTTATAAGAGCGAAGATTATTTCAAAAATCAGACATTATAAGGTGCTCGAAAAGCTACAGCGTAAACTTGGACGGTTGGGGAGCAGTTCCGACAAACAAATATAGATCCGAGTCGCTTGCAATGGTCCTCGTCGGCCTTATGGCTTTACAGG
>DAORAG010000598.1:0-1649 GCA_035344095.1 Cyclobacteriaceae bacterium
ATATGAATACATGACCAGCCTTCACTAACTCAGGAAAGAATTGGAGAAAGAATGTCAACAGCAATAGTCTGATGTGCATGCCATCGACATCGGCATCGGTGGCAATGATTACTTTGTTATACCGGAGCCCTTCCAGTCCATCCTCAATATTTAGTGCATGTTGTAGTAGGTTAAACTCCTCATTCTCATACACTACCTTCTTTGTCAATCCAAAACAGTTCAGCGGCTTACCTCTCAAGCTAAATACCGCCTGGGTTTCCACATCCCTTGACTTGGTAATTGAACCGCTGGCCGAGTCTCCCTCTGTAATAAAGATCATCGACTCTTGACCTTTTACGCCTTTCTCATCGCCAAAGTGAGCACGACAGTCACGCAACTTTTTGTTATGAAGGTTAGCTTTCTTGGCTCTTTCGTTCGCCAGCTTCTTTATCCCAGCAATCTCTTTCCTCTCCCTTTCCGACTGCTGAATGCGTTTAAGCATCGCATCTGCTGCCACCGGATTGCTGTGAAGATATATCTCCAACTCCTTGGCTACAAAGTCGCCAACATAGCTTCGGATAGACTGTCCCTCAGGCGCCATATTGATGGAACCTAGCTTCGTTTTCGTCTGCGACTCGAACACTGGCTCCTGGACGCGAACTGCAATTGCCGCAACAATACTTCCGCGGATATCAGCTGCATCAAAATCCTTTTTGAAATAGGCCCTGACTCCCTTCACCACTCCTTCGCGGAAAGCAGCCAGGTGTGTACCACCTTGCGTTGTATTCTGCCCGTTGACAAACGAATAGTATTCCTCACCGTATTGGCTACCGTGGGTCATCGCAATCTCGATGTCTTTGCCCTTCAGGTGAATGATCGGGTAACGCATCTCTTCGGCTTCCACTTTCTGCTTCAGAAGGTCGAGCAAGCCATCTTTGCTGTAGAACTTCCGTCCGTTGTAATTAATGGTTAAGCCCGCATTGAGAAACGCATAGTTCCACATCAAATCATCCAGATACTCCGGAATGAAATGATAGTTCTTGAACATGGATTCGTCCGGTTCAAACTCTATCAGTGTTCCATCCTTGTCTTTGCTCTTGCCAATGTTGGCATCGTTGGTGATTTTACCTTTTTTGAATTCGGCTAGTTTCGTCTTGCCTTCCCTGAAGGCCTGTACCTTGAAATAGTTGGATAGTGCATTAACTGCCTTGGTACCCACTCCGTTCAGACCAACCGACTTTTGGAAAGCGTTGGAATCGTACTTTGCTCCTGTATTGATCTTGGAAACACAATCAATTACTTTTCCTAAGGGTATGCCTCTACCATAGTCGCGGACCGACACGCTCTGGTCTGTGATTTTTACATCAATAACCTTTCCATACCCCATCATGTGCTCATCAATGGAGTTGTCAATCACCTCCTTTACGAGCACATAAATTCCATCGTCTTTGGAAGAGCCATCTCCCAGCTTCCCAATGTACATACCAGGCCTTAGCCGGATATGCTCTCTCCAGTCGAGCGATTTGATGCTCGATTCATCATACTGAAACAGGTCTTTCGCCATAGTGTTGAATAGTGGGCTTTATCTTGTCAAGCGCAATCGCGTTTCAAAAATTTCCCAATAGTACTAAACAGTTAAAAAAATGCTTGAGGCTAATAAAGTGAATTTT
>DAORAG010000599.1:0-1648 GCA_035344095.1 Cyclobacteriaceae bacterium
AATGAGGCTCCCCAAAACTCAAGCCCGTTGGTGCCTGGAACATATTTCTCAAGGCCAATGCGATTAGCTGCGGCCACAAACACGCCATTAGCTACAGCATGCCCCTTCATCACGTTCATCCAGGCGCCATATTGTTTTTCACCGTATTCGGCTTTCTCTGCCGGGTGCCATCCAATGGCTGTAGGATAAAATAATACCTCAGCGCCTTGCAGTGCCGTAAGTCTGGCCGCCTCGGGATACCACTGGTCCCAACAAATCAACGTGCCTATCTTTCCATGCTTTGTCTGAAAAGTTTTGAATCCGATATCACCCGGTGTGAAGTAAAATTTCTCATAGAAGTGTGGATCATCCGGGATGTGCATCTTGCGATACAATCCTGCCTGAGAACCGTCTGCGTCAATGATGTAGGCACTGTTGTGGTAGATACCAGCCATCCTTTTTTCAAAGAAGGGAACAACCAGAGATACTTTTAATTCTTTGGCGAGGGCACTGAATGCAGTAAACGATATATCACCCAGAGGTTCTGCTAATGCGAAGTTGCTCACATCTTCGCTCTGGCAGAAGTAGTGACTGCTATAGAGTTCTGGAAGGCAGATGACTTCCGCTCCCTGGGACGCTGCCTTTTTTATCCAGGTGATGCATTTAGCCCGGTTGGCCTCAGGTTTGTCGTTAAGGTTGAGTTGAATGACCGCAATCTTGTAGTTCTTCGCCATTGACACTTGGTTTTGGCGCAAAGATATTAATTCAATGGGTGTATCGCCAATGTAACCGGACTGCCGGAAGTGATCTCGTTTGATTATTATTGTAATATGTACAAAGGGGTAATAAACTCGGTAGCGTTATTGTCGCTGGCAGTGATTATTGCGGGCTGCACTGAACCCAAGAAAATGAGTTCGATAGATCCGGTGAACTGGAACAAGCGGACTGTTGGCCGTCCACTCTCCGACTCGCTCCTATCCGGTGAAACCTACCTCTCTGTATATTCTGAAATCTATAGTCGGACGGAACACCAAACCCATGCGCTGACTGTAACTGTGAGCATGAGAAACACCGACCCGATGGACTCCGTATTTATCACAAAGGCAGAATACTTTGACACGCAAGGCAAGCCCATCAGAATCTATTTTGATAAGGCCATCTACCTGGCTCCTTTGGAAACAGTAGAAATTGTGATAGACGAAAAGGATCGTGAAGGCGGCACCGGAGGCAACTTCCTCTTCGACTGGTCAATCCCCACAACTGCAAGTGAACCTTACTTTGAGGGTGTCATGATTTCAACATCAGGTCAACAAGGAATCTCTTTTACTACACAAGGAAAAAGAGTCCGGTAGCCTTTGTGAACAGAGTGTTATTAATAACCTATCGATCTCGATTCAATTCTTTCAAGAAAATTTTGCCTCGTGGAGAAATTTCGTAGCCCACCTCGAGGCTAATGGTAAGACCAAGGTTCTTGAGCTTTCGAATGTTGGTTTTCAACCACATTTTTTCATAACCCAACTTTCTTGCAAGATCTTCGGCTCTTAAACCCTTGTTATTGGCAATAGCCGTCAACACGCGATTAGTCCAGGGCCCCTCAGAACTATTCTTGTCAAGACGATCCGCTTTTGATTTAAGCGTGATAACCTCATCAGCTGTAAGTGTCGATCGT
>DAORAG010000600.1:0-1628 GCA_035344095.1 Cyclobacteriaceae bacterium
CAGCAGCTTCCTCGGCAGCCATCTTGGCAGCACGCGGTACCTCTACAACGGCAATTGGCGATCTCTTTGGATCAAGGAATTCAAGATTCGTCATCTTTACGTCCATTACCTTAATCGCATGATGGAAGTCCAACTCGGTTACATCCACGTCAATATGCTCGGGCATGTCCTTAGGGAATCCAAATACTTTTAACGATGCTTTCTTGCGAACGAGTGTACCGCCTTTGGATACACCAGCAGCCTGACCTTGAAGACGGATGGGAATGTCCATTTTTATCTTGCGGTCCTCGCTGATTCTTAAAAAGTCAGCGTGAAGGATGATTTCACTTACCGGATGAAATTGAACTTCCTGAAGGATAGCCTGGTACTCGTCTCCTTCGATGTTCAGGTGAACAAAGTGGGCATCGTTGGTGTATACCAGATCGCGGAACAATATCATCGGTGCAGTAAAATGCACTTGCTCTCCTCCTCCGTAAAGTACGCATGGTACGTTACCTTCCTCACGAGCTTTCTGTGCATCTGTCTTCCCGAGATTTGCTCTTTTATACCCTATAATCTCGATGGTTTTCATAATTGTTTATTTGTTTTAGTTTAATTGTTTACAAGCGAATAAAAAGTGAGCTCACGGATTCATTGTCGTGAATTTTTCTGATGGCTTTGGCAAAAAGATCAGATACCGATATCACTTTTATCTTTTTCGATTTCTGTTTCAAGGGAATGGTGTCCGTTACGACAATTTCCTCAAGAACAGAGTTATCAATGTTCTCATAGGCATTGCCTGAAAGGACCGGATGCGTGCATACCGCTCTTACAGACTTGGCACCTTTTTCTTTAAGGAGGGCAGCGGCTTTGCAGATTGTACCCGCAGTATCCACCAGGTCATCCACAAGGATAACGTCTTTACCATCCACCTCCCCAATCAACCTCATCGACTCTACCTTATTGGCCTCTTTGCGATACTTGTCGCACACGGCCAGTTCTGCATCAAAGAATTTAGCAAAGCTTCGTGCTCGCTTGATGCCGCCCACATCCGGTGAGGCAAACATGATATTGTCAAGATCCAGTGACTTGAGGTAAGGTACGAATATGTAGTTGCCATCCAGATGGTCAACCGGAATGTCGAAGAAGCCCTGAATCTGGTCAGCGTGGAGGTCGAAGGTCATCACCCGGCTGGCACCCGCTGCGGACAGGAGGTTGGCAATCAGCTTGGCTGCGATAGAAACACGTGGCTTATCTTTTCGGTCTTGCCTTGCATATCCAAAATAGGGGATGATCACATTTACGTTTTCAGCGCTGGCGCGTTTTGCTGCATCAATCATCAGCAATAGCTCCATAAAATTGTCGGAAGGAGCGAAGGTAGATTGTACGATGAATACATCGTGACCGCGTACCGACTCCATGATGAATGGTGACATTTCCCCATCACTAAACTGCTGGTACTTCACTTCGCCAAGGGGTTCACCGTAGGCATGCGCAATTTTCTCTGCGAGATACGTGCTAGCGCGTCCTGAAAAGATTTTTACTGCCATTTTTAGAACCTCATTTAAACATTAATCCCGGCCCCTCTGCGGAACCGGGATTTTGTTGCCCGACTAGGGCTCGAACCTAGACTTTCTTGAATCAAAATC
>DAORAG010000601.1:0-1626 GCA_035344095.1 Cyclobacteriaceae bacterium
GTCAGCGGTGGCACCTTGTGCAGCAATTTCTGGTGGAGTCCTTATTGTTCAATACGGTGGCAGTCGGACTGGCGGTTTTTGTGGTGGTTCTATTGACACCGTATTTCGCGGATCTCACGGGCAGGCCATTGGGATACGAATTGTTTACACTAAAAATGTTTTGGATCGGAAGCATAGTGCTCATCGTAGTGGGAGCAGTTTTCTCCGGTTTTTATCCCGCGCTGGTTTTATCCTCCTATAAACCGGTTGAGGTCTTGAAAGGTAGATTTAAAAACACAAATCAGGGAGTTGCTTTTCGCAAGGGCATGATCGTCCTGCAGTTTGTTGCCTCTATTATGCTGATCGTAGGCACATACACTGTGTACAACCAAATTACTTACATGAGAAGTCAGCAACTCGGTGTCAACATCGAGCAGACTCTAGTAATCAAATCACCGAACGTAATAGATTCTACCTACAGAGGAACGTTTCAGGGATTTAAAAATAGGTTGGTCCAAAAGGCTGAAGTAAGCTTTGTTACCGCTTCCAGCAGTGTGCCAGGCACCTCACCAGACTGGAATGCGGGAGGCGTGCGCAGGCTAAGCCAGGGAGAGGATGAATCCAATCAGTACCGGGTGCTCCTTATAGATCATGATTTTATTCCTTCTTATGGACTTGAGGTTGTAGCAGGCCGTGGATTTTCTGACGAAATGAACAACGAGGAGAAAAGTCTGATGCTGAATGAATCTGCCGTGCGAATGATGGGCTTTGAAAATGCCGATCAAGCCATCAATGATTACGTTGTCTTTTGGGGAGACACTTTTCGCATTGTGGGCGTTTTGAAAAATTACAGGCAGGAATCCTTGAAAAAAGATTTTGATCAACTTTTGTTTCGCTACAGCAAAGCGCCTCAGGGTAATTATTCCGTACGTTTTAATACGGCTAACGTGAAAGCCTCGATCGCTCAGTTTGAGGAAGCCTGGAAGGAATTTTTTCCGGGCAATCCTTTCAATTATTTTTTTCTTGATGAACATTACGAAAAGCAATACAAGGCAGACCAGCAGTTTGGAAGTGTGTTTGGGATGTTCAGTGGTCTGGCCATTTTTATTGCAAGCCTGGGTTTGTTTGGATTGTCATCACTCACCGCATTACAGCGCACCAAGGAGATAGGGGTGAGGAAAGTCTTAGGCGCAAGTGTAGCAGGCATCCTGCAATTGATCAGCAAAGAGTATTTGTGGTTATTGGGCGTAGCTATTGCGATGGCTACTCCGCTGAGCTGGTGGGTCATGGACCACTGGCTCACAGGCTTTGCGAACAGGATCCACCTGAGTTGGTGGATCTTCGCAGCGCCTAGTTTGATGGTGGTGTTAGTGGCGATGTTGACAGTTAGTTTTCATACTCTCAAAGCAGCACGAACCAATCCAGCAACTTCATTGAGGACGGAGTAGTGCGATTGAAGTGCTCCGTTAAGGCGCTAAGACGCTAAGTTTATTTTCTTTGCGCCTTCGCGTCATTGAGGTAAGGCCGTTCACTCCACCTTCTTCTTCCACTCATAATACCGTTGCTTCTTCCACTCTCCGTCCTTCCACTCGTACGATTGGGCATACTGAATGTCCGCACGGGTATCATTTTCGTGCTTCACCTTCG
>DAORAG010000602.1:0-1625 GCA_035344095.1 Cyclobacteriaceae bacterium
TGAAGTAGGGCACAATTTTTTCCCGATGATTATCAACAATGATGAAAGGGAGAGCACCTGGATGGATGAAGGCGTAAACTCATTCGTTCAGTATCTCACTCAGGTCGAAAATTATCCTGACATGCCAAAGCGCAGAGGCCATGCAGAAGGCATCGTTCCCTACATGAAGGGCGACAAAAGCACCATGCGTCCCTTGATGACCGGTGGTGAGCAGGTCGTGCAAATTGGAAATGAGCAATACGGAAAGGCAGCAACCGCATTGAACATCTTGCGCGAAACGGTGATGGGCCCTGAGCTATTTGATAAGGCATTTAAGGAATATGCACAACGATGGGCCTTCAAACACCCGAAGCCATCCGACTTCTTCCGTACAATGGAAGATGCTTCAGCCGTTGATCTCGACTGGTATTGGAGAGGGTGGTTCTACACTACAGACCACGTAGACCTTTCCGTAGACAAAGTGAGATGGTTCAAAATGCGTGAAGAAGATGCCAACCTGGAAAACAAATCCAAAAAAGTAAAATCGGGATCAATCGCGGCCGGCTCGAATGCAAACGACAACTCATCCAATTTTGACAACGGACCAGAACCTTTCAGCGTAATTCCAACTGATAGCAGACTCTACGGAGAGTTCCTGAGCAGAATTGATGACAAAGCGGTGGCAGATAGAATGAAAGGCAAAAACTTTTATGAAGTTACTTTGAGCAATCGCGGTGGCCTTGTGATGCCTGTTATTATTGAGTGGACGTACAAAGATGGCTCAAAGGAAATAGAAAGACTTCCTGCAGAAATTTGGAGAACCAACGAACAAGTAATTTCAAAAGTATTTGTGAAGGACAAAGAAGTATCCAATATAGTTGTGGACCCTATGAAGGAAACCGCTGACACCGACACAGGAAACAATGTTTTCCCAAAGGTGGAACAGCCATCCAAGTTTGACCAGTTTAGAAATAATTAATTGACATTAAATACAAGATGAAAAATATGAAAAACCTCGTTGGTTTTATTCTTGCAATTCTGGTGATGCCAGCTTTGGCACAGGAGAGCTGGAAAGGAAAATTTGAACAATTGGGAACGGAGTTGCCAACACCAAATCAATATCGTACTGGTTCTGGCGCACCAGGGCCGAAATACTGGCAACAACAAGCCGACTACGTGATTGACGTTGACCTTAATGACGAAACCCACATCGTGAGCGCGAAGGAAACGATTACTTACACCAACAACTCACCGGATCAACTCAAGTACCTTTGGCTACAACTAGATCAGAACATTCTTGCCGAAGGAAATGACACCGATAAAATCAAAACCAATTCTCTTAGTGAAACGGTATCAACTGATCAGTTACAGCGCGACCTTGATTTGTATGGTGACTATAAAGGCGGATATACAATAAAGTCTGTGAAGGACACCAATGGCAAAGACCTTAACAACTTTATCAACGGTACGATGATGCGTGTGGATTTACCAAAACCGATGAAGCCGGGCGAAAAATATTCATTCAATGTAGAGTGGTCTTATCCGGTCAGCGACAGATTGAATGAAAGAGAAGCCGGGCGAAGAGGCGGAATGGAATACTTTCCCGCAGATGATAACTATGTGTATGGCATTACGCACTGGTTTCC
>DAORAG010000603.1:0-1612 GCA_035344095.1 Cyclobacteriaceae bacterium
CTATTTCACCATACGGGTGATCTTTTCCATACATCAGCAGATTGCGAACATTTGCCGCGATAGTTTGAGGGTTATCTTTACCAGCTGCGATCCCGGAAATAGTTTGCGTTTTCAACTTCTCCAACTCTTCCTGGCGGAATGCCGGATGGTACAACACATCGGTAAATAACTCCAGGAGTTTCTCGGTATGTTTTGTGAGGCTCGAGCCATACATGCTGTAAGCACTTGTGTTCAGCGAAGCCCCTATGAAATCAACTTCTTCGTCCAGTTGAGACTTTGATCTCGATGTGGTCCCGGTACCGATCAGATCACCAGCTATTGACACATAGCCAGCTTTATCCCCTTCAAGAATCGGATCGTGAAGCAGTTGAACAGATATCTGTAGTCTTGGCAGCTTGTGATTTTCAACAACAAAAACCTGCAGACCATTTTTGAGTGTGAAAGATTGATATTCACCTATTTTAATTTCGCGAGCGGGCATGGGGGCTGGAGCCTTTGACCTGTCTACCTGGGCCAGGGAAGATGAACCAATGAATACAAGTGTCGAAAGGAAATAAACTAAACGCATAAGTTCTTCGGCTTAATTGTCAGACTTCAGTTGAGTATCCCCAGGCTTCTGCTGAGCAGACTTAGGAAGGTAGTGTAGCACCACGCGGTTTTCTGGGACCAGGTATTTTTTTGCAACGCGCTGCAAATCTTCTCGCGTAATCTTTTTGTAACGATCCAACTCAGTATTGATCAGGTTCGCATCACCATAGTAAACATGATAGTCTGCCAGCTGCTCTGCGATACCGATCATTGATGAATTGCCCTGAACGTAATCGCTTTCGATCTGATTCCTGATTTTTTGAAATTCCTTTTCTGAGATCAGCTCTGTTTGCACTTTTTTGATCTCTGCATTCATGGCCTCCTCCAGTTCCTCCACGGGTACTCCGATATTGGATAGCCCGAAAATGATATATAGCCCGGGATCTTCCGAAGCAAACGGGAATGCTTGCACCGCATACGCCTTCTTCTGTTCGTCCACCAACGCCTTATACATTCTTGAACTTTGCCCACCACTTAATAATGTGCTAAGCATCGAAAGTGCGTAGGCATCATCCGTCCCTTGCTCAGGCATATGATATGCTTCAATCACAGCCGGCAACTGAATGTTGTCAAACACTACATCACGAACTTCCTTCGTTTGTGGTGGCTCAACAACATTTGGACGCGGCACCGGCTTCGATCCACGTTTAATGTCCTTGAAATATTTATCAATCGACTTTTTAGCCTCCTCTATATTAATGTCACCTGCAATAGACAGCGTTGCATTTTCCGGAACGTAGTAAGTGTGATAGAAATCAATAAACTCCTCTAGTGTTGCTTTGTTGAGATGGTCGAGTGATCCTATTGTGGGCCATCGGTAGGGATGTACTCTATAAGCATGCTTCAAAATTTCTGTCAGAATGCTTCCATAGGGTTGGTTGTCCATGCGTTGCCGCTTCTCTTCCTTCACCACCTCCCGTTGCGTCTCAACGCCTTCGGGTTCAATCTTCGCCTGCATCATGCGCTCCGACTCCAACCACAATCCGAGTTCGAGTTGATTTGACGGCAGTATCTCATAATAAAA
>DAORAG010000604.1:0-1596 GCA_035344095.1 Cyclobacteriaceae bacterium
ACCATATCAGAGCCCATCAGCACAAATCCGTTGTGGCTCAAGGTGGCTTGTACGATGCAGTCTTTCATCCTCCGGGATAAACGGGAAGAGTCTGGCGACTCCCCCACTGTTTGAAACCGTACTTTCCCACCAAAACATTTTTGATAAAACGTCATTGCCTCACGGCAGTTGCCATTGAAAGTCAGATGCGCATGAACCTGCATACTACTTCACCAAATCCGCGATGATAATCTTCTTCATCTTCAGCACGGCTTTCATGGCATGGTCTCGCTTTGATTTGTCTTTGTGTGACTCTAATTTGAAATAGATCTCTGGCACGATCTGCCAGGACAGACCGTATTTGTCCTTCAGCCATCCGCAAGGTCCTTCGCTTCCACCCTTTGCTGTCAGCGCCTTCCAGTAATAATCAATTTCCTTCTGGTCCTTGCACCTGACTACGAACGATACCGCTTCATTGAATTTGAAAAGAGGGCCAGCGGCCAATATCTGGAAGTCCATTCCCAGAATCTGAATCGTAGCGGTATCGAAATTGCGATCCGGAGTTGGAAGATTCTTGAAGGCTCTATATGACTTTAGCTTTCCTTTTTTGAAAATAGACAGGTAGTAACGCGCAGCTTTCTTTGCATCCTTTTCTATCCACAGGCAGGGAGTGATTTTTTGAGTTGCCATTTTGGTTTGAGTTTAAAGTTGTTGAGAGATATTTAATCCACTGTTAAGCATCCGGGATGTTAGGTTCTACAAGTCTTTTCAATTTGTCAAGCGACTCTTGCCAGCCCAGGTAGCACATCTCTGCGGGTATGGCAGCTGGTATTCCTTCTTGTGTGGCAATCAGTTCTGTTCCGCACGATACAGCCCTGAGTTTGATGGTCGTGATCATCTCCCCGGGTAGATTAGGATCATCAAATTTGTCGGTGTACTTGATCAATTCATTGGGAACAATTTCCACATACTCGCCACCGAAGGAGTGACCATTTCCTGTAGTGAAATTGATGAACGACATCTTGTAAGTCCCTCCCACCTTTGCATCCATGGCATGTACCTTGGCAATGAATCCATAAGGTGGCAGCCATGAAGCCAGAGCATCAGGATCAGTGAAGGCGCGAAATACTTTTTCAGGTGGTGCTGTAAGCACGCGGTGTAAGTTTACGTTGTTGGTTGACATATCTTTAAGGGTTTATCGTTTAATCGGTTATGTTTTTAGGCTTCTGATCTCAACTTTGGATTGTATACATATGAAACCGCCAGGATGGCCATGATCACAATCGGTAGCGCAATATAACTTACGTTACCATCCACTACAGTGTGGCTCATGGTGGCGAAGATCAGGTTGAACGTCAATCCAGCATAGGCCCACTCCTTTAGTTTTACAGGCACGGAGGGTAATGTAATCGCGATAACACCCAGACCTTTACATATAATCAAGGCATAGGCGAAGTAGTCCGGGTAGCCCAGCGGCTTGGTGCCGGCCGTGGCGTACTCAGGCGCAAAGGCAAGCGTGCTCAGCGGCATCACGCCTTCCCACAGCAAGATGATTGTGGTGGCAATCCAAAAAAATGTCTTTTCCTTTTTCATGGTTATGTGATTTTTGGCTCGAAT
>DAORAG010000605.1:0-1590 GCA_035344095.1 Cyclobacteriaceae bacterium
AAAAAACAACGATTTTAAAAAGGAAGCATCTCAAATCATTGAGATGCTTTTTTATTTTGTTTTATTTATAAGATGAAAATCAAGGAAGAAATTAAACAAAACCAGTTTCGAAATAGCTTCCAGGAGATTTCGATCAACATCATTTATACAGCTGGGTGGCTGGCCAATCAACACAAAGAGTTTTTTGGCAAATTCGGAATCACGCCACAGCAGTACAACATCCTTTCTATACTCAGGGGACAATACCCAGGAAAGATTTCAGGCGCTGAAATCAAATCCAGAATGATGGACAAGAACTCAGACGTTTCGAGGCTGCTCGACCGGCTTACAGCGAAAAATCTCGTTGAGAAAAGTCAATGCCCGAATGACAAACGTGCCGCAGATATTTCAATTAACCAGGATGGTCTTGATTTACTCAAGACCATCGACTTACACAGTGAGGAGTTGGATGGCATAGTGTCCAAACTTTCTTTACAGGAGGCCGAGCAATTGAGCCAGCTTCTTGATAAAGTACGAGGTTAGATCCTGGCGATCTCAGCCTTCACAAATTCCATCAGTTCCTTTATATACTGCTGACTAAAATCAAATCGGATATTGGCTGCAGCATAGATCTCTGGTATGCTCTTCATGTAGCCTAACTTCAATGCATCCATGTAGCCCTGAAGTCCTTTTTGTTTGTCCTGGCGGTAGTTACGCCAAACGGCCACAGCACCCAATTGCGCCATTCCATACTCTATATAGTAAAACGGCACCTCATAAAGATGAAGTTGCTTTTGCCACAGGTAGTCTTTGTTTTCCTCCAGGCCAGTCCAGCCGGTGACCGAATCTGAAAATTCATCAACAATCCGATTCCAATTTTGCTTTCGCTCTTCGGTAGAATGAGTCGGATTCTCGTATAACCAGTGCTGATACTTGTCGATGGTAGCAACCCAAGGTAACGTCTCAATCAGATCTTCAAGATGCTCCAACTTCGCACGTTTTAGATCGTCTTCGTTCTCGAAGAAAATATCCCAGTGATCCATCGAGATCAACTCCATTGACATAGATGCCAACTCAGCCACCTCCATGGGAGGAGACTTGAAGTCTTGCAATGGGAGGTCCATCGTAAGAAAGTTGTGAACTGCGTGACCACCTTCATGCATAATAGTGGTCATGTCGCGAAGGGTGGATGTGGCATTCATAAAAATGAATGGCACTCCGATCTCTGCCAATGGATAATTATAGCCTCCAGGAGCCTTACCTTTTCTCGACTCTAAATCGAGATGGCCCATCTCTTTCATGATGGAAAGGCATTGGCCCAGGTATGGGTCGAGTCTATAAAAGCATTCAATTGCCTTATCCGTCAGATCCTTTCCATTTTCAAATGCTTTTAGCGGAGCCCTTCCTTCCGGATCGACTGCTTTATCCCATGGCCTAAGCTCACTTACTTTAAGCTTGCTCTTGCGCTGCTCTGCCATTACATTAAGCAAAGGCACCACCTCTGATTGCACAGCCTGATGAAATTGAAAGCAATCTTCTGGTGTATAGTCAAATCGGCCATACGACTTGAACATGTAGTCGCGGAAGTTCTTGAAGTCTGCGTTGAGCGCT
>DAORAG010000606.1:0-1552 GCA_035344095.1 Cyclobacteriaceae bacterium
CTTCAGTCCTGCCATGAGTGAACTCATTGAACTTCATTTGCGACGATTTGACGCGAAGGGCCAGTCCAGTTTGTTGCAGGGGCCAACCCTTCCATTTCTTCAACGGGCCATGCTAGATATCACGAATCGGAATCAATTTGAGATTGTCCAGCTTCGAGCCAATGACACCACAGTGGCAGCCGTACTCATGCTAAAGGATCGGCAGAGGTATGTTTTCTTTCAAGGAGGTTTTGAACCGGATTTTTCCCGTTATTCACCAATGCGCCTCCTCCTAACAGAGACGATTCGTAGAGGTTTTGATGAACTCGGATGTGAAGTGTATGACTTAGGTGATGGTTACGGTACATACAAATGCGATTGGTCGCCCACAGTCGCCATGAATTATTTCTGTTGTCGAGGCAATAATCCTCTCTACGCAAACGTTTTTGCGGCAGCAACAAGATATGCGTTTCAACGGAGAACCTTGGGCCGTCTTTCCCGAGAAGTATTGGAATTAACCGGAATCCAACTGACCTAGTTACCGAACTTACATAACCGCAGTAGGACCGGTCTTTTGATAAATCCCTAATGCCAAAAACATTAAAATCCGCTCTTGCATAAGCAAATAATGTCTTTCATTGTCTCGTTAGTTAAAGTTAAAACCACAGAAATAGTATGTGCCCCCTTTTTCTAGGGAGGCAGAACGAGTATTGAACCCCATTAACCTTTATCTACTGTGGCAGCTTTTTTTTGGAAAATCTTACACCGAGTTATCTAAGATCATTTGCAGGACATCTGAGAAATATCGCTTCCGTGTTTTTACTATTCCAAAGAAAACAGGAGGCTTAAGAAAGTTAGCCTCGCCTAACCGAAAAATTCTATAGATTCAACACTGCTTATCTGTCCACCTTCGTGATATTTATCAGCCTCTCCCTCCCCAAACCACGAATATGTTGGTGACAAAAGCATAGCTTTAAACGCCGAACGGCATCTTAATAAAAGTTTTATTTCCAATTTGGACTGGGGAGGATTATTCGATTCTTTGACCTTTTGTCGAGGCAAGAGATTTTTTATGGCAAAACCATTTGTGATCCCAAAGGGTCCCGCTACCGTCCTTGCTCAAATATGCTGTGTTTAGAAGCGATTAATACAAGATGCACCAATTTCACCAATAATTATTCCCTATAGCGCTTCTGATCATGAGTGTCTGACTCGCGTAGTCATTTTGACCATGGTCATATTTTCTTTTTCATGCATGGGGCTGTTTTGTGGAGTCTTTCTGTTGTTTCGAGATTTCTGGGAGCAGGAACTGGTTGCTGTTATCAGCTTGGGCAGGAAGTGTAGTGAGATCGGTTAAATAATAATTTTCTCCTGCTTGAGTCCGGGGCTCTGATGACCGATTTCCTCCTGCGACTGCCGTATATCTCCAAAGTATGTAATTACCTCTGCAGGGCGACTGGGAATGCGCAATAGACCAAAAGTCCTTTTCAGGTGATACTCCATCCGCTTCCGTATAGTGCGCTCCTTCTTCTTGTAATTTCTCCCAGCACCCGTTTGCGGTATCCCCGGAACA
>DAORAG010000607.1:0-1549 GCA_035344095.1 Cyclobacteriaceae bacterium
AGCGCACTTTGGGGATGCCCTCTCTTCACATTTTTTTCTCCCCAACCAGTCGTCTTTCAAGGTATCAAAACTGACAACTACGCGCTAAATGTTGGGCAACGGCAACCTCACATCGATCAGGATATCACCGCCATGGTCTATTTGAATCCTGCAGATTCATGTACGGGTGGAACCGGCTTATATCGCCACCGACCGACAGGACTCGAACGCGTACCACCTATACCCGACGGGACAATCCAACAACTTGCGAATCAACTGGAACTCAGCGACGAGTTTTTCACCAGCCCGGAAGGATATGAAAACTTCCAAAATAGCATGATTTTTAATCCACTCTTCGCTTGTCGAGACAATAGGTATATCAACGATGGAAATGAATATTGGGAATTACTGAAACTTATCGAGATGCGGCCAAACAGATTGATGATGTTTGATGGACGATGTTTTCATTCTCAGTACATCCAATCCGGCCACTACAACCAGGCCTTTCGGGTAAACCAAATTCTGTACCTCAGTCAAAAGGAAAAAATGGTCTGATTCTTTAATATCTCCGCCTCCCCTACCTACTATGCTATTTTCGTTTTTATTAGATTTCCTCTTGTCCTAGTCCAAGTTTGAACAAATATCAGAACTTTATAAATAAGGATTCTTTGTCTACATCTGGTTTACAGAATAGGAAAGAATATTCATCTCGAACAAAGGAAAAATGCGATTGTTCGAACGTGCATAGATCCAGGCCCTTAGTGCTCTACTCAGATCATCCCGGTCCTGTTCCCTGCCAGTACGCTTTTTCCTCGTAACCTTTCATCACCAGAAGAAACAGGCAGGCAACAAGAAACATGATGCCTGCAAAAAACCAATAGTAGTCTGGGCCGATCAACGCAACAGTCCCATCTGAATTCTGAATCCAATAATTTACAAAGGCTGTAAATCCGTTCCCTAAAGACACGGAAAGCAAAAATAAGCCCATCAGGAGCGATTTAAGTTTGAGTGGAGCCTGTGTATAGGAAAATTCGAGACAGGTAATAGACACCATGACCTCCGCCGCCGTAATCACCACGAAGGCCAATAACTGCCAGCCAATCGCCGGTTCCATCCCCGACTCAATTTGTTGCTCAATATAGGCTGAGATCAGAAACGCCCCAACCGCCATAAAAAAGCCCATAGCCATTTTTCGCAAAGATGTGAGGAGAACCATTCTATTCAAAACCGGATACACCACATAGGTAAACAAAGGAATAAACACCATGATCAAGACCGGATTCACTGCTTGAATTTGCGAAGGCAACCATTCAACACCCATCCAGACTCGATCCATATGTTGAGCTTGAAGAACCCACGCTGAAGAGGTTTGGTCATAGAGGGACCAAAAAAATGCGACAAACACATAAATACCCGCCAACTTCCCAATCGCTCGCCATGTTTGTGGACGAGTAAGCGCTTGAAATACACCTAAGCGGTCAGGAGGAATATGCGCATAGTGGGTCCGGCCAGACCAAAAAATGATGGTCGCCACAAACATCAAGATGCCAGGCACCCCAAATGCCAGGCC
>DAORAG010000608.1:0-1529 GCA_035344095.1 Cyclobacteriaceae bacterium
GCCGCCTTTCGTTGGTCCGATCCATCAACATATTCCGGATTGGAAGCTGCCGACTTTAGCAGGTCCAGTAGTACCTCGTTGTTGTGCTCGAAGACTTCGTTGCCACTACCCCACGATCCTTTGTCGCCAGGGATAACTGTTCTGTCCAGCCACGCACCGTTGGCAAACCGAAAAATATCATCTTGCGGACGAACTGTGGTGTCCATGTTTGCCAGCTCGAGACCTTCGTGTTTTACGGCCTCATGGGTGCCGGTAGAACAGGAAGTAAGGAAAACTATTCCCAGGATCACGATACATGCGTATTTCATATTTCAGCAGGTTGTATTTTGCAGAACAAAACTAATGCTTTGGTGTTTCTTTTTTCGACAGGTAACTTACATCAACAAATTTGAGGGACATGGCAAAAGCAACACCTGAAATCATCGAGGCAATCCGCAAAACCGCAGATAAAATCGCGAAAAGCGCGGATTATCAATGGGGACATATGGGCGCATGTAACTGCGGGTTTCTGGCTCAAGAAGTAACAAGTTTGAGCAAAAAGGAAATTCACAGCTTCGCCATGGAGCGGCACGGTGACTGGAACGAACAGCTTAACGACTACTGCCCCACCAGCGGGTTGAAGATGGATGACCTCATTTCAGCGTTGCTGGCCTTCGGTTTCGATATTGATGATCTTAAACATCTTGAAAAGCTGTCTGATCCGGAAGTTTTGAGACGGCTCCCTTTCGACAAAAGACATCTCAAGCATAATCAAAAGGCAGATGTGGTAGTTTACCTCATCGCGCTGGCAGGCATGCTGGAAGAAAAGTTGGTCAATGGGGTGAATATTGTTCAGCTGTTGGAGCCTACTCCCGCACTCGCCTAACATCAACGGAGGTTCGATCGTAGGTGGAACCTAACCCCGGGCACCGAGTGACTGCTCATCGCTTAAACCGTAATCAGAACAAGAATCCCAGCCTGAAGTAAGCCAACGTTCCCTCAACCGAATGGCCTGCAGTGAGCGAGACTACGGCCAGGTTGTAGGGTGTGAACCAAAATCCACCACCGAAGCCTTTGTGCCATACTTTTGATTTGCCGGTGGCTGATGTCGGATCGATGCCGGTTGAATCCTTGTACCACACGCGGCCGATATCAAAAAAACCAAGCATCCCAATACTTGCCGGCATGATATACGAGTGAATCTCTCCTAATTTAAAACGAACTTCATTGTTGAATACCAATTTGCTGTCGCCATAGAATCTGGTTTTTCTGAATCCTCTCACTTCTGTACGGCCGTCAAGTATTTGCGATTGATATATCTGGAAGTCGCCCCGTGTGATACCACCTGACACGCGCGTTGCAAATGTAAGGCGAGCCGGGAATTTGAAGGATTGGTAAAACGCCAAAGACGCAGTGTGGTAACCGAAATCACCCGCATTGATAGAAGAGGCGTTGAATTCATTCATCCACTGCGATGATTGCTCAAAATACAAACCCCTGGTGGTAAACGTCTTGTTGTTTCGATTGTCGACTCCCCAACTGTACGACAG
>DAORAG010000609.1:0-1526 GCA_035344095.1 Cyclobacteriaceae bacterium
TCACCTGCATTGTTGAAGAAGAATCGCGGAAAGCTACCGGAAATAGTTACTGTATAGGTACCAGGAGAGGCATAAGTATGCGTGTTGGGAGAACTTGATGTGACGCCTGTATCAGTATTTCCGTCTCCCCAATCCACGGTGTAATTGTAGCCACCACCTCCCGCCAGGGTCGGAAGGGTAATTTGGTTACTATTGGAAGAACCGGGGTTATCGGTTTTCCAGGTTGTGACGAAAGGGCAGGTGCTACTTTGGCTGTCGCCTGTAATTGTCCAATTGAAATTGTCTATCAGTGCTTGGCGTGCAGGACTGGAACAATACATCACGCCTGAAGCCCCCAACTCTACATCATTTTGTAGTGATTGTTCAGACCAGCCCAGCAAAGTCCGATCATAGTTGAGGCTAGTCATGCCGCTTGATCCAAACATTTGCGCCATATTCGTGACAGCACTGACATCCCAGTCTCCTAAATTTTGGTCAAAGGAATCAGCATCAAAAAACATACTCTGCATAGTGGTTACGTTTCCTACGTCCCAACCACTAATATCCCGGTTGAATGATCTGGCACCGAAGAACATGGATTGCATGGTCGTGACGTTGCTCACATTCCAGTTTGAAATATCAACGTTGAAGTCTTCGGCATTGGAAAACATGCTAGACATATTGGTCACCTGGCTCACATTCCATCCGGATATATCGCCATTAAAGTCTGACAAGGAATTTCCGCCAAATAATCCACTCATCGTTGTAACATTACTTACATCCCAACCTGACAAATCACAATTGACTTTTGGAGAGTTGAAAAAAGTAAATGACATGTCGGTGATCGTGCTTACGTCCCAGTTTTCAAATCCTGTGGTCAGTGCCTTGCAGGCAGCGAAAGAGGAGATCAGCGAAGTGACATTGGAAAGATCCGGAGCATCAGAAGCGTTGATGGTAAGGTTGAAACAGCCCGCAAAAGCCAGGTCCATGTTTTGCCATTCAATATCACCCCAGGCTTCAATGGTTAAAATCTTATCCTTATCCCCGCCACTATTAAAACGTATGCTGGGAAAATCACCTGTAATAGATACCGTGTAGGTGCCGGGGGAAGCGTAGGTGTGGGTAACAGGTCCAGAGTTAGTTACTCCTGTTTCGATGTTACCATCACCCCAGTTGACGTCAAAATTGTAGCCTGATCCTGACAGCGGCAAGGTAATTTGATTGCTCCCTGATGTCCCCGGGTTATCGGTTTTCCAGGTTGTGATGAAGGCTTGTCCCATGGTAAGGGAACTTGTCATCATCAAGAGAAGAAGCGTGTGTGTAATTCTTTTCATGACATTTGTTTTGGTTGATGATGCCATGAACCTCCAAAAATGACTAAAGAATTTACCTGACCTTGCGGGTTAGTTTTGGAAAAATAGTTTGTAAAACGTTGATGGTCAGCTGGTTTTCAGCATCAGCTGGAAAGCTTCTTTCCGGTTGCCCACACCCATTTTCGAGTAGGTGTTTCTCAGGTGAAACTTCACCGTGCTCACCGAAATGAACAA
>DAORAG010000610.1:0-1523 GCA_035344095.1 Cyclobacteriaceae bacterium
AGAGTGCCTTCTATTTCCAGTTTTGGATTAAGTCGTGTTTGAATAATCTTGATGGTGTTGAGCAACTTGCCCAAACCTTCCAACGCAAAGTACTCACACTGCACGGGAATGATGACCGAATCAGCGGCCGTGAGCGAGTTGATCGTGATCAGCCCAAGACTGGGAGAACAGTCAATAATGATAAAGTCATAATCGTTGCGCAGCGTCTCCAATGTATCGCGCATCCGCTCCTCTCTGCGCTCAATATTTACCATCTCCACTTCCGCTCCCACAAGATCTATGTGCGAGGGAAGAATATGGAGGTACTTCAAATCATTTTGAACCACAGCCTTATGCGCATCCAGGCCATCGACCATGCACTCATAAATTCCGGTGGTGATTTCTTTCGGATTCAATCCAAGCCCTGAAGTGGAGTTCGCCTGGGGATCGGCATCGACCAGGAGCGTTTTATACTCAAGCACCGCCAGACTTGCCGCGAGGTTAATCGCAGAAGTCGTCTTTCCTACGCCTCCTTTTTGGTTTGCAATTGCAATAATCTTTCCCATGAATGTGTTACCCCGAACTTTGGATAAAAAAATCCCCGATCCTGATTTTCACGGGATCGGGGCTACAAATATAAGGTTATCCGTAAATGATACCGGATCGGCTCTAAATATTCTTTCCGGCCAACAAATGCTATTTTTTCCCCTTCTTCCTCGCTTCTTCACTCGCCTTCATCGCCTCCTGCAACTTGGTCATAAACTTCGACTGCTTGCCGCCACCCGCCTGAATTTTTTTCTTGTGATCCTCCATCACCGCCATGATTTTGTCTTCGTCAACGAAACGTTTGATGATCGCCTGCTGCGCGAAGGTCACAAGATTCGAAACGAAATAATAAAAGCTCAACCCCGCTGAGAAGGAGTTCAGCACAAACATAAAAATGACAGGCATGAAATACCCCATCGACTTCATCGGCCCGGTCACCGAACTGATCTGATTGTTTTGCCAGGTGTAGATGATTTGCGAGGCAGTCATCAACAACACGAACAAACTCACGTGGCTGCCATAAAAAGGAATGGTGAAGGGCAGGTTCACAATCGAGTCGTAAGTCGAAAGGTCCTCCGCCCAGAGGAATCCCGCCTGACGCAATTCGATACTCACGGGAAAGAAGTAGAACATGGCAAACAGAATGGGCATCTGAAGCAGCAAGGGAACACACCCGCTAAATGGACTAACGCCCGCTTGCTGGTATAGCTTCATCTGCTCCTGCTGAATCTTAGCCATGTCATCTCCATACTTTTCTTTCAGCAAGTCAAGCTCCGGCTTCAGCAATTTCATCTTCGCCATCCCCAGGTACGACTTGTAGGAGAGGGGCGATAAAATCAATTTGACGATCAGCACCAGGATAATAATGATGATCCCGTAGTTGCTGATATAGTTTTCTAAAAACTTAAAAATCGGAATAATGAGAAAACGATTGACCCACTTGATGGGAGGCCATCCAATGTTCAGGTTTTCTTCGAATCCTGTGGTGACATCCGTGA
>DAORAG010000611.1:0-1505 GCA_035344095.1 Cyclobacteriaceae bacterium
TTCGATACACTGGGAAATTTTTATTGGCAGCCCTCCTACGACCTTGTGAGTCGGCTGGACGGCCAAAAAGAATTCAATGTAATCTTTGAGGCGCAATGGAGGAACAAAGCCAAGGTCAGGACAAACGTAACGTTCACTGTACTTCATAAGAACAGGCCCCCGGTAGTTGAGGAGCTACCTATCGTCTATGTAAAAATGGCCGCAAGCAATAGCTTTCAAATCCCAGGCGAATATGTTCACGACCCTGACGGTGACCCAATCACCTTCAGGGCTTTACCAGACAAAATGCCGCAAGGTGCGAGTCTGAACTCTCTCGGAGTTTTCTCCTGGACCCCTACAAAAACACAATTTTATGCATTGAGAAATAATCCTCTGGTTGTTGAGTTTTTGGTCGAAGATCAGCCCGATAAAGCTGCCACCAAAGGGAGGTTTAAGGTGGCTCAAACGCAGATGGATTTGCCTCCCGAAATTTTGATTGTACCCGGGGATAGCATTTTTGATGTGAAGGAGAGCGAATTACTTAATCTTAAAATTTATGTCTCCGATCCCAATGGTGATGACAATATTGCTCAGGTTGGATTTGTAAGTTCAGATAGGGCCGTGCCTGCCAGCGCCTTGAAAGAAAACACTAACGTTCAGGCTGAGTTTATCTGGCGTCCAGGCTATGATTTTGTTGAAGATCTTAATGCTTCGAAGTCAGTCTCGCTAACTTTTTTTGCTATCGACCACGCAAACAACCGTGTGCAAAAGAAGATTCTGGCAAGAGTCTTTGATGCTGAGAATATAGAAGAACGGGATAACATGCTAGCCACCCGCTATCGCAACACGCTCATTCAGGCTAAAGGACTTATTGATCTTTTGGATGAAAACTATGAGACGTTAACCAAAGCGTATAGGAAAGCCAAAAAGGGGAAAAAACATCGCGCCCTAGTAAATGCCTCTTTGGGTGCAACAACAGGACTGTCACCCGTGGTTCTTCCCACCGATCAATCAAAAGTAGTTTCCGCAATCGGTGGTACTACTGTTCTCACTTTGGGCACCTTAGAGGCGACCGAACTTCTTGGGAAGTCTAAATCAGATATTCTGGAGAAGATGAAGGTGAATGTGGAGATACGAAATCAGCTACAATCTGCCGGGGATAACTTTGCCAGAAAATATGCACTAAAGTCGACCCGCAGGAGCCAGGAATTTGATATTGATCGCGATAAGCTATTGCCGATAATCAATAATCAGAAACTGGTGATACTGGAACTTGATGCGAGTAAACCCAGTTATCAGGACTACACGGATAAACAACTTCGAAAAACTTTTCCTGACTTCAGCGAGGAGTAGGGTGGGCACTTTGGCAAAATCGAATTATCAATTACTTTTGCCGACCCGAACGCTCAAATCAACTCGAAAAAGTAAGATTTGAACCCAACGAACGAGCCTCAGCTCGCACGTGAGAGGGAAACAGAGGAGTGGCAGAGCGGTCGAATGCGGCGGTCTTGAAAACCGTTGAACCG
>DAORAG010000612.1:0-1501 GCA_035344095.1 Cyclobacteriaceae bacterium
CCCGATTAAAAATTGGTGAGATCGAAATCACCAAAGAACTGGAGGTATTGAAAGACCCGAACACTGAGGGTACAATTGAGTCAATTAAAGAGCAGGTAGCTTTTTCATTACAACTGCGCGATGCCATGAACACTGTGGTGGAGATGATCGACAGAATAGAGTGGATCAGGAAAGAACTTGAAGAGTTGATTCCAACTGTGAAAAATTCTAAACTGAAAGCAGAGCTGTTGGCTCTACAGGAAAAGTCAGTAAGTATTTCGGGAAGGTTGTATGACATTCATCTTACTGGTGCACGGGAAGATGCATTCCGCTCGCCAATTCAGCTATATGGAAGACTTAGTGCCCTGGCCAATGACATCACAGCAAACGGTGTAGACTTCAAGCCCACAAACCAGCAGGGGGATGTTTATGGCGTTTTAAAGGAAAGATTGGTTCGGGTTCAGCAAGAGTATTCAACACTTCTGGATAAGCAAGTTCCTCAGTTGAATAACAAATTGCCTGATCAAAATAGGAAGATAGATTTGGAAAGGAAGAATTGATTCTTTGCGTATTACCTTAGCGTGCCCTGCAGCAGATTAACCGCAGAGAACGCTAAGGTTGCAAAGTTGATTTAATGCTCTCGACCAATGTTCGTCAATTTCTCAATATCATTGTTCACTGAGAGAATAAGTAAACAAGTAGCTGTACAAAAGACAGGACTGGTAATACAGTGATGACCATTCCAGCTTCCATCATCGTTTTGAATATGAAGTAGCCGTCCGGATACATTATCATACCAGTTTTTCCAGTCGTTGTCTTTGTTGATGATCATGGATTCTCCGGTTTGGAGGTAGCTGAGAAACTCTTCACCACCGTTACTGCCAAATCCACTCATCACCCTTTCATCCTGTGACTGAACTTTCCCTGCCTGATAGGTTTGATAAGCTTCATTGTACTTCTCCGCTTCCTCAGCCGCGAAACCAATTTTCCTTAGATTGTCTTCGGTGACAGGAGCATTGGCAGGAAGTACACCGTCACGTTTTGCCCTATCGAATTCCTCTCGCACCTTGCGAGCTTCTTTTGCGCTTGCACGCGTTGAGCCTGAAACGGAGTACAGTACGACTCCCGCTCCGAGATCGGTTTTTACGTTGCCACTCTCTGCATCAAGATTATTTTTTTGAAAACTCCGTGCGCGGTCAAGTTTCTTATCATCAACAGCTATGCCTTTTGCTTGTGCAGCTTCGAGGGCATTGGTAGCAAAGGATGACTGTAGCACACCTGCCCAACCGGACCCCTGAAAACTTCCATCATCATCCTGAGCCCGTTGAATTTTGTCAACGCATTTGTTCAAGGCACTCTTTATACGAGCTTTGGCACTACCATCCAGTGTACGGTCATCCAGGAGATTGGATAGGAATTGTGAAGTGAGAACAACATCAATGTTAGCGCCAAGCTTTACCTGAATCTGAGTCCCAGTTTGTGAGGTGATATTAAAACTCTGTGTAGGTGCGTCTTCTACTTC